>WQVW01000078.1 GCA_009785655.1 Oscillospiraceae bacterium
CTGTCAGCGCAACGATCCATCAGATTTCCCATCGCGGCCATGACGGTTTTCACTTGTGCAAGATCTGTCACGGACATGGTTAGGTTTTCCGTTGTGCCGCTGCCGTAAAAGGCCATATAGCTGTCGGCAATTGCGCGGCCGAGTTCTGCCCCGTCCATGCAGGGGTTATCGTTTAAAACCCCAAGAAAATTATAATCCCAGCCGTCGCCCGGTTCAAGGTCTTGCGAGGCGATAAAATACCGTGCGTACCGGGAAGACACCACGGCCATTTCCACCGTTGCCATCAAGCACGCGTCAAAGCCGATGAATTCCAAATGATCACGGCTCAATCCCGCTTTGTGCATCGCGTAATCCATTTCAAGCAGCGTCAGGTGGCTGTCATTGAAAATCTCATCATGCCCGAATCCGGCGATTGAACCGCCGCCGTGATCCCAGAAAATCAGGCCGAATTGCGTTGCCGGGAACGCTTGCAGTGTAAAGCGTATAAAGCCGGACAGCGTACCCGCATCGCCCATGCTGCGAAGACCGACGTTTGCGATACGCTCCAGTCCATCGCGTTCCAGCCGCCATATAACGCAGTCGTCGGCGGGGATTTCCTGCGTCCGCCAGCGATGCGTCCCGCCGGTGAAGATGATGACGTTAAAAAGCGCAGTATCAACGCCGGAGGACAGCATTTCCAGAATGTCCTTAGTCGCCTCGCCGCCGTCTGTTTCCAGGTCAGAGCCGTTTAAGTATATCATGATTGTATAGGCTTTCGGTGCGTGAACTCCGGCGGTCTTGACAGCTGATTCAACATCCCAGGGCGTGTATTGCACAGTGCTGAAGTCCAGCAGTTCAAAGTCCCGCGTGAACTCAACGCGCGCACGATCCATCGGCGGAGACGTCCTGACCCGCGCGGTGCATCCATTTGCGGCAAAAATAGCACCGACGCAGAGTAATAGAATAATTTTTCTAAGCATACATGCGATCTCCTCTCGAAATCATATAGACTGCATGTAGTATAACCGCAATATAAAATCCATCATTCACAATTCAAAATTTGGCAATAAATTCGGCGCGGACAGCATATTTGCACTTGTATTATTTACGATTATGGCATATTATATTAGGATATGTGACGAAAGGGGTTCTCATATGAATGCAAGACCTATTGGGGTCTTTGATTCCGGACTTGGCGGGCTTACCACGGTGAAAAAACTCTCTGAATTTCTGCCGGGCGAGGATATTATATACTTAGGTGATACTGGCAGAGTGCCTTATGGCTCGCGTTCAAAGGAAACGATAATCAGATACGCTTCGCAAGACGCTGAGTTTCTTGCGGGATTTGACATAAAGGCGATGGTTATCGCCTGTAACACGGCGTGTACATCTGCGTTCGATGTGTTGGATCGTTCTTATGACATGCCTGTGTACGAGGTTGTCAGTGCCCCCGCGCGAACGGCCGCGTTGAGTACAAAGAATGGGAAAATCGGCGTGATCGGAACGAATGCAACCATACGCAGCGGCGCTTATGAAGCGGCTATAAAAAGCGTAAATCCTGATCTTGAAGTCTTTTCTGCGGCTTGTCCGCTTTTTGTGCCCCTGGTCGAAAACGGCAGATACGGAGCGGAAGATATCGCGGCATTGGCCATTGCGGAGGATTATCTGTTGCCGTTGCGCGAAAAAGGCATTGATACGTTGATCCTTGGGTGCACGCATTATCCGCTGCTGCGCGGCGTGATAGCAAAGATCATGGGTTCTGATGTGATGCTTGTGGATTCCGGGGCAGAGACGGCGCGGCTGGTTGCCGGGGATCTTTCAGGCAGAGACATGCTCTCCCAAAATCCGGGGCGCGGGAATGTCAGATATTTCGTGACAGACAGTGCAGACGGGTTTGCGACGCTTGCTTCACGATTCCTGGAATCCAATGTGTGCGGATTGGTTGAACAGATAACGCTTGAGTAGTTTATACATAGATTAACGAATACTGAGAATAGGTGACAAAGTATGAAAAAAGTGATGATTTCAATTAAGGGCACCCACGCAGCCCCGGATGAGGATTCAGATGGGTTTGAGTTGATGACCGATGGTGAATATAACAGAGAGAACGGAGTATCCACGTTCAGCTACGTTGAAAGTGAGCTGACCGGTTACGATGGATTATTGACAACTTTTGATGTAGAGCCAGAGCGCGTGGTTTTGCGACGAGGCGGCGGAGTCAACGGAGACATGATTTTCGCGGAGAACCAAAAGCACCATTTTTTGTTCGACACGCCGTTCGGTGCGGTGACGATGGGCATAGATACGCACAGCATCAAAAACAACATGTGCGACGATGGCGGGAGTCTTGAGATACGGTATGACATCGAGGTGGACAACGTGGCAGTCAGCCGCAATCTGTTTAAAATCAATATTAGCAGCCAGTGAATACGTTCAAAAATTCGTAGGGGCGGCCTTTGGCCGTCCACTAAAATACAACAATCCCAACGGGCGGTAGATTGCCGCCCCTACATACAGGGGGGTAACCATGATAGACAAAGCTAAAAAACAGATAGATGAACTGATCAATAACGCCTATAAGAAAGCGCAATCGGCAGGGGAGCTGCCCGGCGGAGAGGATCTTTCCGGTGCGGTGGAAATTCCGCGCGACACATCCCACGGTGACTACGCATCCACCCACGCAATGGCGGCGGCGAAGGCGTTGCGGTTGCCGCCGCGCAAAATCGCTGAGACGCTCTGCGAACATATTGATCTTGATGGGAGCTTCTTTACCTCATTTTCAATCGCGGGGCCGGGATATATCAACTTTGTCTTGTCCGACAAATGGTATGGCGAAGTTATACGCGAGGTTGAAACAAAGGGCGGCGATTACGGCACCGTTGATATCGGGCAAGGCCAACGTGTGATGGTTGAGTTCGTCTCGGCAAATCCGACGGGTCCCATGACCATCGGCAACGCCCGGGGCGGCGTGCTGGGTGATACGCTGTCGGCAATACTCGAACGTGCCGGATACAATGTCTGGCGCGAGTTTTTGGTCAATGACGCGGGCAATCAGATAGACATATTCGGCCGGTCGATCAATGCCCGGTATATGCAGCTGATTGTTGGTGAAGATACTTTCCCGTTCCCTGAGGACGGCTATCACGGCGACGATATCCGTGCACTCGCACAGATGATCTGGGACGCGGAAGGGGACAAGCTGCGTGATCTGCCGGAAGATGAACGTTTGCAGAAATTCACGGAGTTCGGATTGCCGCACAACATCGCGCTGATGAAAACGCATCTTGAACGGTACAGAATCCGTTTCGACCAATGGTTTCTTGAAAGCAGCATACACAAGAACGGCTATATCGATCAGACCATCAAACTGCTGGAGCAGGGCGGGCTGACCTACGAGAAAGACGGTGCGCTGTGGTTGAAGAACATTGAACTCGGTGCAGATAAAGACGAGGTGTTGCGCAAATCAAACGGGTTCTACACATACTATGCCGTCGATATCGCATACCATCGGGAGAAGCTTGATCGCGGTTTCGACAAGGCCATTGACATCTGGGGCGCTGACCATCACGGTCACGTGATCCGATTAAAAGCGACGATGACCTCGCCGCAACTCTGTGCGGCTTTCGGTATTGATGGTGAAAAGTATCACTTCCTGATTATGCAGATGGTGCGCTTAACACGGGATGGGGAAACGATCAAAGTCTCCAAGCGCACGGGCAAGGCACTTACATTGAACGATTTGCTGGATGAAATTCCGGTTGACGCGTGCAGATTCTTCTTCAACGCCCGGCCGGATACGCATCTGGAGTTCGATCTCGGCCTCGCCGTCCGGCAGGACAGTGAAAATCCGGTATATTACGTCCAATACGCCCATGCGCGCATCTGCAGCTTGATCGCCGCATTGGCCGCCGAGGGGCGCGCTGTGTCAAACTGCGCCGATATTGATACCGGGATTCTCTCTCACGAATCGGAGATAGACCTTATCAAGCAGATTGCGCTATTACCGGAAGAGATAACGATAGCGGCCCGCGATTACGACCCGTCGCGGATAAACAAATACGTGGTTGAACTCGCCGCCCGGTTTCACAGATTTTACACCGTCTGCCGAATAAAAGGCGAGGCGCAGGAAATTTTGTTGGCGCGATTGAAACTTGCCGACACCACGCGGGCGGTGATTAAAAATTGCCTGGATCTGTTGGGTGTGACGGCACCAGAGAAGATGTAATCATGCAATAAAATAATCCGGACGCGAAACTCGCGTCCGGATTATTTTATTGTTGAATGAGTTCAATCAGCGCATCCGTGCTCATGTGGTCTGGAATTGTGAATCGGCGCAGTGACAAAAGAGACTGCGGCAGACCTTTAATGACCGTATTGTTCCCCCAGCGCGTACCCAGTGTGACCCTGACACCCATCGATTGCAGCACCGCTTGACTGCGCGTGTCATATATCCCATGCGGGAAAGCCACCGCGAACACCGCTTCGCCGAGCGCGGCGTAAATCGCGTTTTTTATCCGCATATGATCGTCACGGAGAATAGCGATGTATTCGGCCTCATTCTCATCGTCCCACATCAGGATATTCTCCCGCGCGCGGCCTGTTTCAAACGGTGCCCACTGGTGCATGTCATAGCTGTGACTTTGTATCGACATAACGCCAGCCATCGTGAGGGCTTGGTCATAGCAGAACTTAGGTATCGTGGGGTGATCTGTATCCCCATAGTAGCTTGTGCCGACGGCAGAGCCGATCACAAACGACGTGGCCGTCATTCCGAACTGCTGCAGGATGGGGAACGCGTATTGATACACGCTTAAATATCCGTCATCAAACGTGATGACGACAGGCTGTGTCGGCAATGGCGTGCCATAGTCCACAAACTCGACAAGCTGCCGCAGGGTTATCGCGGTGAATCCGTTTTCGTACAGCGCGCGCATATGCGCATAAAACGTTTCCTGTGTCACGTCCATGTCGCTTAAAACATTGTCGGTGATGTGATGATACATCAGAATCGGGATCTCCGCCGTGTACAGCGCGGGGTCTGTTGCCGTGACGTCAAACAGACCGGAGACATGCTCCAGCACGTTTTCGCTTGTGACGAACACGCCGAAGTTTTCGGGGATATACGCCCGCGCATCCCTGAACACGCGGGAGAGTGCCATGGTACCGACATCGGTGCGGAAATGCGTGGCGTCATAGAAATACCGCGGCTCAAAACTCACGGAGCTGATTGAAAAATCCCAGAATTCGACCACGTCAGCAAGTCTGACGAAGAAATCTGTGACCTCGTGATCGTAAAACCGGGTAAAATGCTCATGATACACCGGCGCGAAAATCACCAGAAAATTCACGTCTGCCGCGGCTGCCATATCGCGGATTGATTTAATACTGTTTATCGCGTTGTCCATTTCCCACATCACGCGGCGGCCGGGTGGATAGTTGGCGAACACCGGATATGCCTCCAGATACGCCTCCATGCACCCGATAGGTTCTGCGGCGCGGGCGCGCTTATCATAAGCACCTGTCGTCATGTCGAACACATTGAACGGCTGCGGCAGATAGGTTCGGTTAAAGAAACTCCTGATTTTCGTGATTGAATACTGCGGATTCATAATCAGGTATCGCCCATAGAATGACAGCCGGGATCCTCCGGCGGCGTTTACGTGCATATTCATCGACAACCGGCAGGACTCGGTATTGAAATATATCGCGTGGTCGATATATATGCTCAACACAAGATTGTCAACAGTGAAGTTGTCGATCAGATACTGCACGGTCTGCTCGACATCCAGCATATCGGCACCATACATAAACATGTTGAAGAAATTTGCGTCAAAATGCGCGTTCAACATATCGACTGGGAACGCACTGGCACCGGAAGCACCGATGATAAACGAATCGAACCGCTCGTGATTCCGGTCGATATACGCAACCTTTGCCACGCGCGGATTTTGTGTCACGTTATATGAATACCAGTCGAATATAGGGTCACCAAACACGCCAAATGGATCAACTAGCGCGTTGAACAACGCCAGGCACCCCAGTAGCAGGGCAATCGAACATATGAAAGTAATCAGCCATTTTTTTGAATTCATTTTGCCTCCGGCGGCCAAACTTTTCTGTAAAAAAGTTTGGAACAAAAAACTTTACGGTACTTCGCGTCTGCTTATCAGAACTGCCCGTAGATAAATTGCGTGGTATACGGCCCGAATACGCCGAGGAACAGCGTTGCGGCCATTGGGATTAGAATCGCCGCCCATTGCGCGAAGAATCCGCGCTCCTCCAGCGATTTGCGCACTGGCACACCGCGTTCCTGGAAGAATTCCAATACAACAACGGCGAACATACATATCAGCACAACCCAGATGTCAAAACGCGTGAGACCCAGTGTGAGCATCGTGCCGTCGTAAAACGTGCGGGGACTGAAATTGGTAAATGTCCGCCGTAACATGGACATCGCTGTTAAAAATCGCGGGGCGCGGGTCATATATCGCCCGATAAATACGATCATCGATGTGCGAAGGACGCAGAATACACGCCAATATCCGCTTTTGTCATTGATTCCAACGCGGTTTTTGATTGCTGAATACGCACTTTCCAGCAGCAGTGACGAGGTGATAATCGCGCCGTTCCAGAACCCGAACGCGATGAAACGGAAATTGGCACCGTGCCATATGCCGATGATGAAATACACGGCGAACGTGCATATCGACGTCGGGATAATTTTCCCAAGCGTTCCGCCGATCTTGCTGCGGGTGAATTTTCCTATCCGAACAATCGGTTTTGACAAAGCCATCGAGAAGAATAGATAATCTTTCATCCAAGCACCGAGCGTGATGTGCCACCTGCGCCAGAAGTCTGCAAGAGAAGAGGCAAATATCGGGCGGCGAAAGTTCTCCACAAGCTCGATACCAAACATTTTGGCGACGCCCCTGGTGATATCGATGCCGCCGGAGAAATCGCAATAGAGTTGAATGCTATAGAAAAACACCGCGAACGCGATGACAGATCCGTTGTAATATCCGCTGTTGGCAAAAACTGTGTCAACCGCCACAGCGGCGCGGTCGGCGATTACCAGTTTTTTGAACAGTCCCCACATCGCAAGCTGAATGCCGTATTTTATGTTGTCGAAATCCAAATTCGCCGCCTCGGTCAGCTGATGCGAAAGTTGGTGATATCGGCTGATTGGCCCTTGGATAATCTGCGGGAAAAAGGACACAAACAGCGCGAATTTGAACACATTCCGCTCCGGCGAGTGTTTGCCGCGATACACGTCGATAACATATCCCACCGATTGAAACGTGAAGAACGAAACGCCCAGCGGGATTAAAAGATTCAGGCTGAATCTA
>WQVW01000079.1 GCA_009785655.1 Oscillospiraceae bacterium
AAGTACCTACAATCAGTGGTATATTGTTCTCAATCGCGGCGGTGATCATGTATTCCATGTCCCGCTTCACGGCGCTTCGATCGGTAAACGAAGTCCCGGAACCCAAATAATGCGGCCCGGGGTCAGTTGACCCGGCATCCACCGCGATGATGTGCGGCTTTTTCGCCATCCCGGCCATGAATGATTCTTCCGGAAAGCCGTATCCCAGTATCGCCGTTGGGGACAGTATTTTTAGTTCTTCCACTATCACATCACATCCTTTAACGCCAGCACCCGGTTCATTTCATTAAAGACGATCATAAACCCTTCATCAACGCCCATGCCGGGCTTTGCTAAAATCTGCGCCGGTTTTGTTGCCATGGCGATATGCGCCGATACTTGGGCGGATCTGTCCGTCTCATTACAAGTGCCGCCTAAGTACGCGCCGAAACCATTCTGTTTGCAATACAGCACAGCTTCTATTGTGTTGTCTATTCCGCCGAGGTCTGGTGTTTTGATCTGCGCCATATGTCCGGCTTTGGCGTTTGTGAACGCTATCACATCCTCCACCGTGTTGCACCATTCGTCTGCTACGATTTCGCATTGTGTTCCCTGTCTGTCCAACATCTCTCGAAGCTTTGCCAACCCTTCAATCTGCGCCGCGCGGGAACCTAAGTCGATCGGCCCCTCGATTCTCACCGTCAACGGCGACGCGGCTTTTGCCACCTTATCCAGGCATTGCGCTATTTTGTCCAGGTCGTTGCTGAACTCAAGTCCCATCGTTCCGTATACGTCAATATGCAATACCGGCTTGTACCCAGCGTATGGGGACAGCTGTTCCGTACGTTTGGCGAGCCAAGCGACGTATTCTATCAGCGTTTCGCCGTTTTTGCCCAGTTTTTTCAGGTTGTTGATCAGTCCATGCGGCAGAACATCCGCACCTTTTATCACCATGCTGTCTACGTTTTTATATCGCTCATCGCCGGATTGCGAAAATATCGGGATCAGCTTATCAGACACGGTAAGGCCGTACTCTTCCGCGACAATTTTAGCCATGATTGTCTTCTGGCTCTTCGCAACAGCATCCAAAACCGCCTGGGTGACACCGTATCTGATAGCAGTGTGAAGCGGATTGCCGGTTTGTGCGTTTACGTGCTTATCTGCCAACCTCGCCATGTCTTTAAAATTGGTAATTTCCTGCCCGACAAAAAGCGGCTTGATCTCACGTTCGATAATCGGTATAAAATCTGCCGCCAAGAACAGCGGATCACGGCCGCCGGCACCTGAATATTGCACTGCGGCGCAATCCCCGAAAGCAACTTGCCCGTCATCCAGGATGAACATCACCGATACTGCCTCACCGGCCATGCGTATTTTTGCAAAACCCTCTGTCACCGGCTCACCGATATAAGTATTTCCGTCTTCACGTGCCCCAGCCTTTATCGCGGCCTGGTCATCAAAGAAAAACCCAGTATATCCCGGTGAGCACACTATATCTTTAATCTTCATGTCAAAATCCTTAAAGTTTTTTGATCCAACTTTTTTGAAAAAAGTTGGCCGCCGGAGGCCGTCTTACCCATTCGGTCTGCCCACCAGATACCCTTTTCCAATGGCATAAATATCATCTATGACCATCTGAAAACTTACTTCTCTTTTTTCAACTTTTGCGCGTTCCTCAAGCTTCTGTCTGTGGAAATTTTTGATCTCATCGTTAAACGGCAGATAGCCGCAATTCAGAAATCTTACCGCGCCTGCATTGTCCCTGGCGGGGAGGATTTTTCCGGCGTTATATCTGCTGGGTGCGAACGGTATGTCAATCACACCAGCCTCAAACGCGCGGACGGTTCCGATGGCCAGGTCTCCGTTGCCCAACTCTTCAACCTTTTGCATGATACACGCGATTTCCTGCATGATGATATCCACCTCCGCATTGACCTCCGCAGCATCAAGCAAACTTTGGTCGCGCAGCATGGATACAACCTGTTTCGTTGCCCGCAGACCTTCGGCATTTGCCTGCATGGTTGGGATACCCATCGCCTCATGCGGGGTTTTTACGATGACCTTTGTCGCCTTCGACAGTGCCGCCGCCGCCGCACCCCATGATATAACGCCGAACGCCTTGGCCTCATCCGTCGGGAATCCACCCATCCATTGATGCAGTACGGTAGTCACGGTAACACCCGAATATCCGAATTTGTTGAGGTAGTAATTCACCGCTTTTTCCAGACTTTTAATCGCCGCGACGTCCTGGATTAAATTGCCGCATTGGCCGTAACCGACAGTGATGTCCCGGCAGCCTTGTTCGGCCGCCAATATACTCTCCAACACCGCCACGGTGTTCGATATGCAGGGCGGCACCAGCGTCCCGGTCAACGGGCCGAAAGGCTCACGGTTGATTGCCACCCCGGCTTCTTCATATAGGCCAATCAGCCGGTCGCAATATTGCCAGTCAGATATCGTTTTCTCAAGCGAGTGATTTTTTGAATACGGGATATTGTATGATATACCACCGCCTTCGTAAGACGTGAAGCCGCCGGCGATGGCGATTTCCGTCAACAACCTGGCATCCGGTGTGCCATGTCTCACCTGCACCGGAATGTTTACAGAACTTGTTATCTTTTTAGCAACTTCCACACCGTAGTTCACAAGCGGAAAACCATTCAGCATCGGCCTGTCTTCCCGGATTGACTCTTCTATGCCGGCCTGCGCCTCTTTATAGCGGTTGTGGCGCGTATAGCTGTCTATTGTCGTCGGGAGCAGATCGGCCTCGCCCTCTGCTTCCAGATACTTTAGCAGTTTTATATGCTCATTAATCACCGGCACGCCGGCACGCGGCTGAATCAGCGTTTCGCCGCTGGCTTGCGCGGCCTTCAGCTTTTCGCCAAAGCGCTTTTCCACAGCAATCGACTTTTGATAGGCGACAGCCTCGTCAAAATCAACGTCCGCGCCTGTTTGCCATTGGGTCAAAACCTCTTTTTGCAACGCGTAGAAACTTTCATCAGATAGTTTTTTGTTTTTAAGATTTGTATCCATAATCACATATCTTCCTCGCTCATCAGTTCTTTTTTCATCATTGACAGGGCAGATTGTTTGTCCACCCTGGTCAAAAGCCCCATGGCTGTCAAGATATTGTTTTTGTCAATGATAATCTTCGGGTTTTCAGGTTTTAGTATATCATAATCCACTTGGGAATATAATGCTTTTGCCATGATAGTTTCGGGCGCGCTGCTGTTTATAACGCTGCCGCCGGTGCCGAAAAGATATTTCGTTTTTGTCAGATCCTTGCCTGTTTGCAGCTGCACCTCACCCATGTTTGTGTATACGGTCTCAAGACGGCCTGCGTGCCGGTTCATTGATATCCGCACACACTCTCCGGCCAAAGCGTTGTCTATTTTCGCGGCTGTTGAGCCTGATGGAAACACGGCGCTTGTATCTTGCGTGCATATCTTACAATGCGCTGTCACCGCTTCCGGGGACGCGCCGCTCTCGATGGCTATCCTGTCAATCCCGGCCTCTTTAATCAGGCTTTCCATGCTATATCGTACACCTAAATCGCCTTCTATAGACCTTTTGGCAAACGGTTCACGCAGGCCTTTTTCGATCACTGCCGCATTTTCTGGCAGCCCGTCCGCCATTGAGTATACATCCGTTGTCGCACCGCCAACATCGACCGCTGTAAGCGTCCCGAATTCACTAAGTGCCTCACACGCGTTAAACACCGCAAGCGGTGTCGGAATAATCTCCAGCGACATCATCGCGTTTGCCTCGGCCAACCCTTTCGCGTCTATGATCCGCCGTATAAACAGCTCCCGAATCGCGGCCTTGGCTGGCTCAACGTTCAGTTTGTTTAGCTCCGGCATCACGTTTTCGGTGATGACGGCTTCTTTTCCGCCGCTTTCAAGCATCCGCCCAGCCTCTCCGGCCACCGCCTTGTTTCCTGCGACAACCACGGGGAAGTTATATTCAATTCGGGCGATTTTTTCGGCATTATTCAGTATGACCTCTTTGTTACCACCATCTATGCCGCCGGACAGCAGTATCATGTCCGGCCTATGATTAAAAATCTCCTCAACCTCGGCATCAGACAGGTCGTACGAATACGTTGCAATCAGTTTCGCCCCGGCAGAGCTTGCGGCTAATTTCGCCGCATTCGACGTCAGTCGCGGTACGAGACCCACCGCGATCATCTTTAATCCGCCGGCCGCACTGCTTGCTGCGAGGCGTTTATCGTAGTCAAGCGTGCCTATATCTTTTTCAAGCAATGCCAGCGCATCTGCATATCCGTCAAGAATATTGGTCTGCACCGTTGTGTACGCCGCGCTTGTGCCCAGAATTTTCAGTGCTTGCATATCTATCGCCGTCAGCTTTGTATATGTGCTGCCAAAATCCGCGCATAGTATGTATCTCATATCGCTAGTCAATGCCCAAGTCGCTCTTGATCTCAGCGATCTCTTCGTTGAGATCGGCACTGGGGGGATATACCCGGTCAAACCCCATGTTTTTGAAAGTCTTTTCCACCTGCACAAAGTCGGATTTGCCGACCACAAGGTTGCCGCCTACATAGAGTCGAATATCACCGATTCCGGCTTCTTGGCATTTTTCCCGCAGCCCTCTACAATCTATGTCTCCGTGACCGTATAGCGATGAAACTAAAATGGCGGCCGCATCAGATTCGATCGCCGCCTCAATAAATTCCTCCTGGCTGACCATGACGCCGAGATTAATCACAGTAAACCCGGCATTTGTAAATGCAAAGTCCAGTATCTTGTTGCCCACCGCGTGAACATCCGCACCAATCACGCCGAGAACCACAGTAGATGCTTGCATATTCCCTTCTCCTTCAAAATGTCCATTTTATTGAAACTATTTTAACCAACAAATTGTATCATCGGCACTATTAAAAGTCAAGGAAAGGCTGCACGTATCGCACACAGTCTAGTCCCCTTTTTTCGCCGCCCGCATACGCAGGCCGTGGTCTAATGTTCGCTTCCGCAACCGTAGATTTTCTGGGGTAACTTCCAACAATTCGTCGTCTCCTAAAAATTCGATGCATTGCTCTAAGCTCATGACTTTTGGGGGTGTCAGGCGCAGCGCGTCATCACTGCCGGAGGCACGGACGTTGGTCAGCTGTTTTTTCTTGCAAACATTGACGGTAACATCTTCCGATTTTGCGGCTAATCCGACAACCATGCCGCCATAAACAGGGGTGCCCGGCGCGATAAACAGAATGCCCCGATCCTGCGCCCCGAAGAGACCGTAAGCTGTGGCTTCCCCCGCTTCAAATGCCACCAGAGATCCAGCGACACGGCGGGAAATTTCCCCTTTGAATGGGGTGTATTCAACAAAGACACTGCTCATAATTCCCTCGCCCCTGGTGTCGGACAAAAACTCGCTGCGATAGCCGAACAGGCCGCGGCTGGGCACCAGAAGCGTCAGCTTCATCCGGTTGCCCACCGGCGTCATCTCTACGATTTCACCTTTGCGTGCACCCAACTTTTCTATCACAGACCCCACGGCGGATTCTGGCACGTCCACAACGACCTGCTCCAACGGCTCATGCCGCTTGCCGTCAATCTCTTTATACAAAACTCTGGGCGGGGACACTTGCAGTTCATATCCTTCGCGCCGCATCGTTTCGATGAGAATCGAAAAATGCATCTCACCGCGACCCGCCACGAGGAAGCTGTCGCTATTATCCACGGATGTGACACGGAGGCTCACGTCTTTCAACGTCTCCCGCATCAGGCGATCCCGGATGTTGCGGGTGGTGACAAACTTACCCTCCCGCCCGGCGAACGGGCTGTCATTGACCGAGAACGTCATCTCCATCGTCGGCTCGGATATCTTGACAAACGGGATAGGGGATACGTCCCCCGCGCCGCAGATGGTGTCCCCAATGGATACATCCCCAATACCGGACAGGGCTATTACGTCCCCGGCCTCAGCTTCAGACACCTCTTTGCGCGCCATCCCGTCATATTCGTACAGGGTTACCGCTTTCGCTTTTCGGACAGGGCGCTCACCATGATAGTCGCAGACAGTGATCTCTTGATTTTGCCGCAGAATCCCGGCGGCAATCTTCCCGACAGCAATCCGACCCACGTATTCGTTGTAATCGATTGAGCTGACCAGCATCTGCAGCGGGGCGTTGATATCACGCTCCGGCTCCGGAATATAGTTCACAATCGTCTCGAACAGCGGCGACAGATCTTTCCCCGGCACTTCCGGGCTGATTGAACAGACCCCTTGGCGGGCACTGCAAAACAACATGGGCGAGTCCAGCTGATCGTCGGTGGCATTGAGATCCATCAGCAGTTCCAGCACTTCGTCAATCACTTCATAAATCCGCTGATCCGGCCGGTCGATTTTATTGATGACAACAATAACCCGGTGCCCCAGTTCCAAGGCACGGGACAGGACGAAGCGCGTTTGCGGCATCGTTCCCTCGGCGGCATCCACCAACAGAAGCACGCCGTCAACCATTTTTAAAACACGCTCCACCTCACCGCCAAAGTCGGCGTGACCGGGGGTGTCCACAATGTTGATTTTATAGTCGCCGTATTGGATCGCCGCGTTCTTTGCCAAAATGGTGATCCCGCGCTCCCGTTCTAGATCCCCCGAATCCATGATCCGCTCACTAACGGCTTGATTTTCCCGGAACACCCCGCCTTGACGAAGCATGGCATCAATCAACGTGGTCTTTCCGTGGTCTACGTGGGCAATAATCGCAATATTACGTAATGTACTCAAATGTGTACGTCCTTTCTGATTTTGACACAATAACAATATAGTATATCATGAATGTGGTGTTTCGGCAAGCATCTGCCGCTGATATGCTGACTATTTGTTCAAGTCTTTAAACATAAGCGCAGTTTGAACAAAATGGTAAGAATCCCTGTAACTCTACAGTTACAGGGATTCTTACTGGTGACCCGTGTGCGGCTCGAACGTGCTGCAGAAAACAAATCTACCCAACAGTGTAATACGGATAATCTCTGTATTCAAGCTGTGAGATAGATTTGTTGCTACGGCCATTCCCGCACTATTCAAACATTGTCAAAAACGGTTCTATCACCAGAGCAGTATGATTTACCAACGTTCATAACCCTTTATATAAAGTGCATATTCAAGATTTTCCAGGTAATCCGCAATATCAAGGTTGCCCGGATTAAACTCAAATTCTACAATAAATATGCTTGGTATATCAGAGTCATCCACTTCAATATCCAATACAACAACACCGAAAT
>WQVW01000080.1 GCA_009785655.1 Oscillospiraceae bacterium
ACGCCGGTGGCAACATCCCAACCGAGTGCTTCAAAGAAATTGTCGGCCAGTTTTTCAACATCTACCGTCACACCCTCAAGCGGTCCGTCGGTCAGCGGGGGATTGCCGATACTGCGGTCGGAGATGGTATAATTTTCCCTGCGAATCCCCTCACGTATATTGAACGCGGCGCGGATTGTGAACATGCGCAGGCCGAGTTTGGTTCGCTCTTCATCTGACGTTTCCACGCCCGAGACAGCGTCGTAATATTGGAACATTGCGCTGGGATCCATCAGCATAGTGGCAAACAGGCAAAATCCAGAGGAGCCGACGAATTCAGCACCTCTGAGTCCGGCTTTGTCTGGTTCGCCGGTGTTTTCATATACGTACTTCATCTCTGCCGGGCCGAATCCGAAGCCGACGCCGCGACCGCCTTTGGTGTGCCTTGCCGGAGTCGGGTCGTATTTATACGTCCTGGCCAGTGCCGGATTGTTCCGTGCGCAGTGCTGCGGGATTTCAATGCCGCTGGCTACGCCAAGGTATTCATATCCCCGGTCGAAATGCTTTGCCGCAGCCGCGCTGCCGCCGTTGAGAGGAATGCCGATCCCTTCAAACTTGCAGATACGTTCAGCCATTGCGACGATCGCGTCGGCAGCTGACCAGCGGAGATCAATACCGTCCATCTCATCAAGCGTAAACAGGCCATTTTCATAGCACTCCATCAACCAAGCCACCGTGCCGCCGAATGATATGGTATCGTATCCGTATTCGTTGCAATACCAGTTACAGATGTGGACGCTGTCGGCGTCACCGTTCAGCAGCATACTGCCGAAAGCACCGCCCGTCTCATACTCGGGTCGGCAACTCTCAAAGTCATACTTGCCGGTTTTCACGTGATAGATTGCGCCGCAGCCGATCTGGCAGGTGTTGCAGGCGTATTTTTTTACAAAATATCCGGAGGCATCCATCTCTTGTCCTGTCAGGGATTTCATCTGATCATCGGTCATTTCCTCCGGCAGGCCGCCCCAGTTTTTGATTCCGGCGTCTGAAATACGCACACACATCTCATACGACCCGGCGGTGCCATGATTGCTGTAACTCTGGACGCTGAAAGCACCGGGACCTTTGGCGTATTCGGCCCAAGATTTATTCACAGCCGTGATTTCATCCGGGTTTTTCACCGGGACGGTATGCGTTCCGCGGCAGACGATGGCTTTGAGTTTCTTTGAACCAACGACAGCACCGGGGCCGCCCCTCGCGGCGGCGCGATGCCCGTCGTTCATCACAGCGGCCATGTAGGACAAATTTTCCCCACCCGGCCCAATCAGTGCCGCGCAGATATCATCGTCGCCGATTTCCGCTTTCAGTGCGGTTTCCGTTTCAGTGGTGGTTTTCCCCCACAATGCAGAGGCATCGCGGAATTCAACTTTGCCGTTGTCTAAAAAGATATAAACAGGCTTTTCCGATATGCCTTTGACAAACACCGCGTCAAATCCCGATTTTTTCATATACGGCCCAAAGTTTCCGCCGGAATTTGCGTCGTTGAATCCGTTGGTCACCGGGGACTTGCAGACGACGGTGTATCTGCCGCCCATAAAGGATTTTGTGCCATTCACAGGGCCTGTGACAAAGCCGACGACGCTTTCTGATGAAAACACAGGCGTATTTGCAGGCATAAGTTCGTAAAGATACCTCGCGCCGAGCCCGGTTCCGCCGACATAATCTTTTGCCCATTCTTGGTTCAAGTCCTCAATGATGTAAGATTGATCACTCAGATCTGCGATAAGCACTTTGCCTATGTATCCGTACATAAAATTCCGCCTCGTTTCAGATTATTTCTGGGAAACAAAACTGACATAAATTCCAGGGGAAGCAAGAAAGTTTACCAGATAGATATTATTATACAGTATCGGCAGAGATGCGTAAAGAGTTTACTGACAAACTTTCATCCCATCGCCGAGAAAGCGAGTTTTTTCTTATCTTAAACGTGCTATATTAAGCATGGCGTGTCCGCGGCTTGCGCTAATGGTATTGACAAATTGGGTGATTGAGGTTAAAATTGTCAATTGAGGAACTTACTATTTTTCAAATAAAAGCATTGGGGCGGCTAAATGAGTTTTAAAATACTTGGTACCGGCAGCGCGCTGCCTTCGCGCAGGGTGAGCAATGAGGAGCTTTCGGGGTTTCTTGACACATCGGACGAATGGATATCACAGCGTGTCGGAATCCGTGAGCGCCGCGTGTGCACAACGGAAACAACGGCAGATCTTGCGTATAACGCGGCGTTAAAGGCACTTGACATGAGTGGTGTTGAGCCGCATCAGCTGGATTTGATACTTTGTGCTACGGTCAGTGCCGATAACTCGGCACCGTCGCTTGCATGCTCGGTGCAGTCAATGCTGGGGGCCACGTGTCCTGCGATGGATATAAACGCTGCCTGTTCAGGGTTTATCTACATGCTTGATACTGCCGCCGGATTCTTTGCGAGGGGCAAGGCAGAGCGTGTGCTGGTCATAGGGGCGGAGAGATTAAGCCGCCATATGGATTGGACAGATCGCGGCACAGCCGTCATATTCGGAGATGGCGCGGGTGCGATGGTGCTGGCTTCGGGAGATGCATATATAGCCTCGAAGCTTTTTGCGAGAGGGAGTGACACGGTGCTGGGCATACCGAATTCAGACGGTGCTTCGCCTTATTACGAGAACGCACCGAGACATCCGTTCATTTTCATGAACGGGCAGGAGACGTTTAAGTTCGCAGTGAAGGCCATGAGCACTGATCTTGAAGAAGTTGTTGAAGCGGCGGAACTTGGGTTGGAAGACATCGCGTGGATTGTTCCGCATCAAGCAAACGCGAGGATCATAGACTCTGCGGTAAAAAAACTGGGAATTGATCCGGAGCGCTGTCTGAAAAACATCGAAAGTGTTGGAAATACATCGGCTGCAAGTGTGCCGATTCTGGCTGATGAGCTGTGCAGATCCGGCAAACTGCGCAATGGCGATTATATCGCGATGTGCAGCTTTGGGGCGGGTCTGACAAGCGCGGCATGTATTATAAGGTGGGAAGCCTAAAATCAGGCTGTAATATATTTAAATTTGAACGAATGCAAGGAGAAGAAAAAATGATATTTAAGAAAATGACTGAAATAATCGCAGAGCACACAGGCGGAGACGCCGCTGAAATCACTGAAACAACCACATTTGAAGAACTGGGCGTTGATTCCCTTGATACGGTCGAAATGGTCATGAAACTTGAAGAAGAGCTTGATGTAGAGCTTGAGCTTGAAGGAAAATTCGACACAGTCGGAGATCTTGCGAAATTTATTGAGTCAAAACTAGGCTAAAAAATTAAGAGGAGCCTGTAAATGATAAAAACACCGATTTGCGACCTTGTGGGTATAGAATATCCGATCTTTCAGGGCGGTATGGCCTGGATCTCAGACGGGACACTTGCCGCTGCTGTGTCAAACGGCGGTGGGCTTGGGATCATTTCAGCGATGAACGCGGACGCGGAGTATCTCCGCGGCGAAATTAATAAGGCAAGAGGACTCACAGACAAGCCGTTCGGGGTGAACATTATGCTGGCGAGTCCGTTTGCCGATGAAGTCGCGCGTGTGGCGGCGGATGAAAAAGTTCCGGTAATCACAACCGGGGCAGGGAACCCGGCGAAGTACATAGAGATGTGGCTGAAGACGGGTGCAAAAGTCATGCCGCTTGTGGCATCTACCGCGATGGCAAAGTTGATGACTCGTGCCGGCGTTTCAGCGATTATCGCCGAAGGCAGTGAGAGCGGCGGACATATTGGCGGGACTTCAACTATGGCACTGATCCCGCAAGTGTGTGATGTGACAGCGCTCCCGGTCATTGCGGCCGGTGGAATTGCTGACGGGCGCGGTGTCGCTGCGGCATTTATGCTCGGCGCGCAAGGCGTACAGCTTGGGACACGTTTTCTCGTCGCTGATGAGTGTTCAGTGCATCCGAATTATAAGGAGAAGATTCTTAAAGCGACAGATATCTCAACAACGACCACAGGTATGCGGTTGGGTCACCCGGTGCGCAGCTTGAAAACGCCGTTTGCAAGAGCGTTTGCGAAAGCAGAGAGTGATAACTCCGTTTCCAACGAGGAGTTAGAAGCGATGGGTGCGGGGTCGGTACGGTTTGCAGCAGTTGATGGAGATACGGAAAAAGGAACGTTCTTAGCCGGTCAAATAGCAGGGATGGTGACAAAAGAACAACCGGCGGCGGAGATTATACAAGAGATATTTACTGAGGCGGAAGCCATTTTATGTGGGGCGGATAAATGGGTAAAGTAGTGATAATGTTCGCGGGACAAGGTGCGCAGCACCCTGGAATGGGACGCGAATTATACGAAAATAGCCCCGCCGCGCGTGAGGTGTTCGAGTGCGCGGAAAAGATCCGGCCTGGAACGATAGAACAAATCTTCAACGGCAGCGATGAGGGGATGGTGCAGACACAAAATACCCAACCATGTGTGTTTTGTGTGGATTTAGCGGCGGCGGCGGCATTGAAAGAAGCGGGAGTTATGGCGGATATGCTGGCGGGATTTTCGTTGGGAGAGCTTGCCGCACTTGCATTCTCTGGTGCTGTGACATATGAAGAGGCGTTTAAGCTTGTCTGCCGTCGTGCAGAATTTATGCAAAAAGCTTCAGAGACAATTGATGCTGGAATGGTTGCGGTGTTAAAGCTTTCAGACGACGAAGTGATAAGCCTATGCGCTGAATTTGAACAAGTTTATTCGGTGAATTTCAACTGTCCCGGGCAGGTTGTTGTTGCCGGCGTGAAGGATCAACTGGAACTGCTGAAAACCCGTGTCAAAGAAGCGGGCGGCAGAGCCATGCCGCTGAAAGTCGGCGGTGGATTCCACAGTCCGTTTATGGAGATAGCATCCGTTGCGTTCGCTGAAGTTTTGAGTCATATCGAGTTCAAAGCACCTGAAATACCGCTGTATTCAAATGTGACGGCGGAACCGTATGAGGATAATTTCAGAGCGCTTTTAGAGAAGCAGATAAAAAGCCCCGTGTTATGGGGTGCGGCGGTAGAGAACATGATTCGTGCCGGGGCTGATACGTTTATTGAGGTTGGGCCGGGCAAAACGTTGTGCGGCTTGGTTTCGCGGATATCAGACCAGGTGCGCGTATGGAATGTTGAAGATTTGGCCAGTCTGCAAAAGACTGTTGAAGGAGTAATGTCTGGTGCTTAAAGGAAAAGTGGCGCTGATCACAGGCGGATCCCGCGGAATCGGCAAGGCGACAGCGTTGAAACTCGCGACGCTTGGTGCTGATATTGCGGCGGTGAGCTATAATCCTGGGGATGAAGCCGCAAGTTTATGTAAACAGCTGCAGGATATGGGTGTGAGGGCGGAGGCGTTCAAATGTGACGTTGCTGATTTCCAAGCCGCGAAAGAGACAGTGGATGCCGTGAAGGAACTATTCGGTACGGTTGATATACTGATAAACAACGCGGGAATTACACGTGATGGACTGATTATGTCGATGAAGGAAGACGCGTTTGATAGTGTTATTGACACCAATCTCAAGGGTGCGTTTAATATGATACGCCACTGTACGCCGATATTTGTTCGTCAGCGCGGCGGGAAGATTGTGAATGTCAGTTCAGTTGCCGGCATTATGGGCAACGCAGGTCAGGCGAATTACTCAGCCTCAAAAGCCGGGATGATTGGTTTGACGAAGTCAGTTGCTAGGGAGCTTGCTTCGCGCAATGTCTGCTGTAACGCGATTGCACCGGGGTTTATAGCGACAGACATGACGAAGGATATATCCCAGGATAATCCGCTGATGAAAGCGATTCCGTTGGGAAGACAAGGCCTGCCGGAAGAAGTTGCGGAACTGATTGCATTTCTATGTTCGGCTGACTATATCACAGGCGAAGTCATCCGCATAGACGGCGGGATGGCAATATAAACCATGCAGATGCGGCCATTGCTCGTAGAAGCCATGCAATGTGCGCCGTTGCACGTGAGCGAAACAATTAGAGGTGAGATGTAATGAACAGAGTTGTTGTGACCGGCATGGGTGCTATCACGCCGGTGGGAAACGATGTCAGATCAATGTGGGAAAACCTGATTGCCGGGCGTCATGGTATCGATACGATAACGAAATTCGACTTAACAGGGTTTAAAGCGACGTTGGCGGCAGAAGTCAAGGGATTTGACCCGCTTGAATATTTAGAAAAAAGCGAGACGCGCAGGCTGGATCTTTATTCACAATTCGTCATTGCGGCGGCGACGCAAGCCGTGCAGGACAGCGGCATTATGGGGAATGTTGACCCGATGCGGTTTTCGACATGCATCGGTTCCGGTATCGGCGGAATCATCACGTTTGAAAACGAACATTCAAAGCTGATGAACGGTGGCGCGCGCAAAGTGTCGCCGCTGTTTATACCGATGATGATAGCCAACCTGGCCGCCGGAAATGTGGCGATACGGTTTAACGCCAAAGGCTCATGCACCAGCATTGTGACGGCATGCGCGACCGGCGCGGATGCGATTGGCTCTGCCTATAGGGCGATAAAACACGGGTATACCGATGCCGCCATTGCCGGTGGAAGTGAGGCGGCGATCACCCCGATGGGCGTTGCCGGATTTATGAATATGACAGCACTGACCACATCGGATGACCCTGATGCGGCATCATTGCCGTTTGACCGGAGACGTGCCGGGTTTGTCATTGGCGAAGGCGCGGGCGCGCTGGTTCTGGAGGAATATGAACACGCCGTGCGCCGCGGGGCGAAGATTTATGCCGAGGTCAAAGGATACGGTGTGACGTGCGATGCGCACCATATCACAGCCCCGAATCCAGATGGTGAGACAGCGGCGCAAGCCGTGCGCGATGCGTATATCGAAGCGGGAAGCCCGGAAGGGATTATATATATAAACGCCCACGGGACAGGCACGCCGCTGAATGACGCGATGGAGACACGGGCAATTAAAGCGGCGTTTGGGAAAGATATTCAAAATGTACTCATCAGCTCCACAAAGTCGATGACCGGACACATGCTGGGTGCGGCAGGCGCAGTGGAGTCGATTATCTCGATCCTGGCACTTAATGAAGGCATAATCCCGCCGACGGTGGGTTTACATGATCCGGATCCTGAATGTGATCTGGACTA
>WQVW01000081.1 GCA_009785655.1 Oscillospiraceae bacterium
ACCGCGTTCTCGGTGGTGAACATCAGCCGTTGCGCCCATAGGCCTATGCCTGTGAACATATGCAGCTTGTCCGCCAGAAACAATTTTTTAGAGTTAAGCACAACGTTCCGGCAACCGAATTCCGGTACAACGGGAAAAACTGCGCCGATTCTGTCATGCAATCCGCCGAAATTGTCGCAGGAGCATACGCCGGCGCTGTTTTTGACAATGCAAGCCTCTGTAATCATCAGCGGCAGACGTCCATACACTATCGCTTCAGTATCAAGCGGCTTTGATAAATCCCGGATCTGGGCGAGCCGCAGCTCAAACGACAGTGCCGCGGATTTAAGGCCGATGTCTGCCAATGCCTCTAATACCTGTGAGTTATACACGTTCAGCCCATAATCTCCCCGAACGGCAAAACCGTGTCCGCGGGCGAATTGAATATGACCGATATTGCCGCAAAGTGCCTCAGTCACACCGCGCTCATGCGCTTTGGTGAGTGCCGCGGCGATGGTCTTGCGTTCATTATCATGAATAATCCGCGGCAACGTGACTGCCAACGTTAAGTGCTTGTTCCCCAAAAACCAATCCAACTCCGGCGAATCTTTCAAAAACTCAATCACCGGAACATATACCACACGCGGCGCGAGTTCTGCCAATTCTTTTGACAGCTGTTTTGCGCTCATCACCGATATCGTCAAGCTGGGCGGCCCGGCTCTACCGGGGGCGCGCTCTTGGGGGATAAACTCACCCTCCGCACGATACGGCGGTTCACGTCTCAATTCCAGGATTTCCGCCAACAGATTCCGGCGCATTTCGTTAAACGCCGATATCGGCAGTGCTAACCCTGGTTCAACTTTGCCTTTCACCCCGGCACAATAGAACGGTGTGCCGCCTGTCTTATACATCTGAGTTTTCAATGAGGCCAGTGTCAGCTCTTTGTGAAACGCAATTTCTGGCACAGGCCCCTCTGTCACCGCGCCGTTTTTCCTGTCATCCATCGCGGCGATTTTCACCGGTTTGTCTTCTTCAATCGTCCCAACAAAACGTACCGGTACACGCTGATACTCGCCGTTCAAATAATTTTTCCGTGCCGTTGTGAATATCACGTCATCTTCACGGGTCGATTCTTGATGTACGCCATGAATCTCCGGCCCCAGATTGCCGGTGTAAAATCCATCGGTGAACCCTTCGCGGGAAAAAGCTTTTTCAAGTGCCAGCAATTCCTCTTCAGTCGGCGGATTGCCGGTGTGGGCGGCTTTGGAGTAAATGCCGGTGACTATTGCTGAATATTCCGGCCGCTTCATCCGGCCTTCGATTTTAACGGAAGTCACACCCATCGCGTCAAGCTCCCGCATATATTTTACAAGGCAATTATCTTTCAAACTCAGCAAATGCTCCGGCGATCTGCCGCCGGCGGAATATTCCAATCTGCATGGCTGGGCACACAGTCCGCGATTCCCGCTGCGGCGGCCGATCACGGCACTCATATAACACGACCCGGAATAGCACACGCACAGTGAACCATGGACGAAAACCTCCGTCTCAATCGGCGCGTGCTCGGCGATATGGGCAATCTCTTTATGTGACAACTCCCGCGCCAAAACCACGCGGGAAAAGCCCATTGCCGCCAGCATCTTTACACCCTCCAGATTATGCACGCCCATCTGCGTGCTGCCATGCAACGGCACTTCCGGCACGGCTTGACGCAATGCCATCATCACGCCCATGTCACCCACAATGATGGCGTCAATCCCCATACGGCAAGCATCTTTGGCTAACTGCGTCACCCCATAAAGCTCGTTGTCAGAGGCGAGGGTATTCAATGTCAAATACGTCTTGACGCCGCGAACACGGCAATATTCCAGTGCGTGCTTAAATTCAGCTCTGGTAAAATTTTTGGCGTTGCGCCGTGCGTTGAACTCACCGAAGCCGAGGTAGACTGAATCTGCCCCGTTCTGTACCGCAGCCATAACGCTTTCAGGCCCCCCGGCGGGGGATAATATTTCTAGCATGGTATAAACTCCACATTTAGATCGTTCCGCTCTCGCAAAACATGATGATTAATTATTTCAAAAATCCGTTCTGTACAAACTTAGTCTCCCTGGCCATGATGAATGCCCCGGGGTCTTTGTCGTAGATTATCTTTTGTACTTTTTTGAACATGTCGCTTTTTATTTCTATCAACAGCAGGTGCTTTTCAGCCGAAAACTCTGAACTGTTCACGTCAAGAACCGAGACAGCAAACCCTCCATCGCGTATCGCTTTGATCAGTCCTTCGTCTTTAGAGCTGGTGATCACTTGAATACTCAATATCGAATTGATAAATTTGTTGGCGATATTCCCGCCGATAAATGTACCGGTGGCAAACCCGGCGGCAAAAGCCATGGTGACGGCAATGCCCCCCTCTGAACTGTTTATGGCAGTTCTGGCCACCAAGAACCATATGGACACCTCCACAAATCCAATCAGGGCGGCCACTTTCAGCCGTCCGCGAACAGTCATAATCGTCCGGATTGTTCCGAGAGAAACGTCAATGATACGCGAAAAAAATATTTGCAAACAAAGCAATAGCAGAGGCATAGAAATCACTCCAGTCGCCAATTGCCGACAGACCATTGGCTGTTATTAAATCGAATGAAATCATATTATATCAGAAAACTAAGCATTTTTCTATAATTTTAGCACAAAAAAAGAAAATTTAACCACACCCTCACCATGATGCCACTTCCCCTTGACAGACAAGGGTTGTTGATGATAGCATGGTCAGTAACTATCGACTGCAAAAGGTGGTGGGAGAATGCAAAAGGATATCCATGCCGATTTAGCTTGCGCGCTGTTGCTTGACGCCCATGCGAACTGCGCTTATGAGACGGTGGCTATCCAAAACGCCCTGCACCGTGTCGCCGCTGAAGATGTAACGGCAACGATCCCCGTGCCGCCTTTCGCCCGCAGCCCATTCGACGGATACGCCTTTCGTGGGGCAGATACGCAGAGTGCAACGCGCGAAAATCCGGCGGTGTTAAAGGTTGTTGAAGAAATCCCGGCAGGGGTTATGCCAAAGGTTGAGATATTGCAAGGACAGGCGGCAAAAATCCTTACCGGCGCGCCGATCCCGCAGGGCGCGGATGCAACGATTAAATATGAACTGACTGCGTTTACAGATTCCGAGGTGCGGATTTTCACCCCCATGCCACCTGACACGAATATAGTCAGGCGCGGGGCGGACGTCATGCCGGGAGATTTGATTTGCCCGAAGGGCGAGGTGATTACAGCCCCGCAGATTTCTTCGTTCGCCAATCAAGGCTTTTCACATGTGAAAATTTTCAGAAAACCGAAGATAACGGTCATAAGCACCGGCACAGAACTGCGCGAAGCCGGGGAAGCACTCCCCCCCGCCACAATATATAACAGCAACGTGTATACGCTGATGGCATATTTACAAGAAACCGGGGCTGCCCCCATAAATGGCGGGGTCGTACCGGATGATGAAGCGCAAATCGCCCAAAGACTGCGCCAGGCACTGGATGAATCCGACATGGTGATCACCACCGGCGGTGCGTCAGTTGGAGATTACGACTACGCGGTCAGGTCGGCGGAGCTGTTGGGGGCGGAAATCCTGTTCTGGAAAGTGCTGATGAAACCCGGCGGGGCGGTTATGGCGGCGCGGGTTGACGGGAAAGTGCTGCTATGCCTTTCGGGAAATCCGGCGGCGGCGGTGATTGGACTCTTGCGCATCGCGATGCCGTATATCAAAAAACTCTGCGGACGGCGAGAAGTTTGTTTCCCGGAAGTAAATGTCAAACTCCGCAAACCGTTTATGAAACCAAACATGGAAAAAATGCGGATTTTGCGCGGACAGCTGGAGCTTATAGATTCCATCGCGTTTTTCAACGAAAATTATGGGCAGGAGAGCGAGAAGATCACAACTTTATCCGGCTGTGATCTATTGGCCGAAATCCCGCAAGGTTCCCCGCCGCTGGAGGTTGGGGCAATCATTAAAGCTTACAGAATATAAATAAGGGCACCGAATAATGTGCCCGAATAAAAAATTGAAAATGGGAGAATGCCGTGAAAGACAATTATGGAAGAGATATACACTATCTGCGCCTGTCTGTTACGGATAAATGCAACTACAGGTGCGTATATTGTATGCCGGAAGACTCCGCCCCGACCGATGAACACTCACTGTCGGCGGAGGAATTGATTGAAATCGCGCGTGCCGCGGCGCGTTGCGGTGTCCGAAAAGTGCGCGTAACCGGAGGCGAACCGCTGCTGCGGCCCGATATCATAGATATCTGCCGCGAAATCGCCGCCATTCCAGGGATTACAGAGCTGTGCGTGACAACAAACGGTGTGTTGCTGCCGAAATACGCTGCGGCACTCAAACAAGCTGGGGTAAAGCGGTTGAACATGAGTTTAGACTCGCTTGATCCGGAGACTTATAAGCAAATCACCCGCCGCGGTTCGCTGGAAGAAGCACTGCGCGGCGTGAACGCGGCGATTGAAACGGGGTTTGACGCGATTAAGCTCAACGCCGTGCTGTTGGGCGGCGTGAATGACGGCGAAATCCGTGGGCTGTTAGAGATGACACGGTCTCACAACGTCAACGTGCGGTTTATAGAGGTCATGCCGATTGGCAACCAGGCTGAATTTGGTGAGTTTATCCCCGCTTCCAGAGTGCTGGAGGCTGCGCCGGAACTCCGTGACATCGGTGAAGATGGCGTTGCGCGGCTGTATAAACTGCCCGAAGGGCGCGGAACAGTCGGACTGATCAGCCCCGTGAGTTCTCACTTCTGCCCGACTTGTAACAGAATCCGTGTCACATCTGACGGGAAGTTGAAGCCCTGCCTGCACTCAGCCGAGGAGATCGGCTTGCGTGGCTTACACGGAGCCGAGTTGGAACATACGATTCGCGCCGGAATTCTGCAAAAACCGCAAAAGCACAAGCTCGACTCCGAAAAGAAAAGCGCGAGTCAAAAAAACATGAACGAAATCGGGGGGTAGGGGCGGCCTTTGGTCGTCCGCCAATTCATCCTTCACGCTGCGGGCGGATTGCCATTCGCCCCTACATGAAAACCGGAGGTATACGCATTTGCTGACACATTTCAACGAAGACGGACGCGCCAGAATGGTGGATGTCACGGATAAGGATTCCACTCACCGCACAGCCACAGCTGGGGGCGTTGTGCATCTCAACGCCGAGACATTCGGCCTTATCGCCAGGGGCGAGGTGAAGAAAGGCGACGTGCTGGCTGTCGCGCAAGTCGCCGGAATCATGGCGGCGAAACGTACGCCGGATCTAATACCGATGTGTCACCCGATTATCATCACCGGCGTGGACATCAGCTTCACCCCGGATGAATCTCGAAATACGATTGAGATCGCCGCCACCGTCCGCTGTAAAGGCGAAACCGGCGTGGAGATGGAAGCGATGACCGCCGTATCAGCCGCTGCACTAACGATATACGACATGTGCAAAGCCGCACAGAAAGACATAAAAATCAGCGAAATCCGTCTCTTGCACAAAGATGGCGGCAAATCGGGAGAATGGAAGGGAGAATAAAACAATGGCGGAAGTTATTGCCGTTTGCGTAAGCGATATCAAAGGCGTTGTGAAAAAGCCTGTGGATTCGATTGCGGTTAAAATAAATCACGGGGTTGTGGGGGATGCCCACGCCGCGGACTGGACGCGGCAAGTCAGCTTGCTGGCGGATGAAAGCGCCGATAAACTCAAAGATAGGATCGACAGCATCGTGCCGGGAATTTTTGCCGAGAATATACTTACGCGCGGCATTGTATTGAAAACGCTGCCGATCGGCGCGAAACTCCGCTGTGGTGACGCATTGCTGGAAGTTACACAGATCGGCAAAGAGTGCCATAACGACGGCTGCGCGATCAAACGCCAGACAGGCGAATGCGTCATGCCACACGAGGGGATTTTCGCCATCGTGTTGGAAGACGGCGAGATAAAACCCGGCGATGCCATTGAGGTTTTATGAAAAAGCTACGCATTGAGGATGCTATCGGTGAATCGCTGTGCCATGACATGACCGGGATTTTGCCGGGCGGCAAAAAGGGTGTCGTGTTCAAGCGCGGACACGTGATCCGGGAATCGGACATTCCCGCCTTGCTGGATATCGGCAAAAGCCATATATTTGCCTGGGATCCCGCAGCCGATGAGATTCACGAAGATGATGCGGCGTTGATCTGTGCCGCGGCGGTCTGCGGGGAAAACATCTCATATGACAAAACACCGGCAGAGGGCAAGGTGCTGATGTATACCGACATACGCGGCTTATTTTGTGTGCAGCGCGATCTGCTGTGTGAGATAAACTCCGTTGGCGACTATACGGTCGCCTCTTTGCCGTCTTATACGGATGTTGTACCGGGGCAGAAATTGGGCGGAATCCGCATCATCCCGCTGGTGACGAAACGTGAAAATACTAAGGCGGTGCAACGGATCTGCGCTGACAGGTCTGTTTTTTCTGTTTACCCATACAAGCCGCTGAAATGCGGCGTGATTATCACCGGTAGCGAGGTGTATTACGGCAGAATTGAAGATAAGTTCGAGCCGATTATACATCGAAAAATCGAAAAATAAGGCGGCGAGGGCATGGGTGTTGTAAAATGCCCGGATGATTTGGCAGACATCCTGACCGCCATATCCAAGTTCGAGGCTGACGGTGCGGATTTAATCCTGCTGACCGGCGGCATGTCGGTTGACCCCGACGACTTAACACCGACGGCCATTCGTGAGTCCGGTGCGGAAGTAATCACCCAGGGCATACCGATGCAACCGGGGAATATGTTGACAATCGCCAAAAAGGGGCGTGTGACATTGATCGGTGTACCCGGCGCATCCATGCATTCCCCTGTGACAAGTCTGGACGTATTCCTGCCGCGTATATTCGCGGGACTTGATGTCCCGCGCGACTTTTCGACGTTCGGCGAAGGCGGATTCTGCTCTGGATGTGAGGTATGTACGTATCCGCGCTGTTATTTCGGCAGAGCATTGTAGGGGACGATTCCCACATCGTCCCGCGTTACCCCAACGCACGAAACGAAATTGCGGCGTTTAACCGAAACAACGGGGCGTCGAGGACGCCGCCCCCTACAGAGAGGTGCGACAATGATAGACAT
>WQVW01000082.1 GCA_009785655.1 Oscillospiraceae bacterium
AAGGAGGTCGCAAATTGATCAGTGTAAACGATGTATATGAATACCTGAACTCCATCGCACCGGTTGAAATGAAGATGGATTTCGACAACGTAGGATTCCTTGTCGGGACGGCGGCGGGCGATGCTTCAAATATCCTTGTCAGCCTGGATATAACGCATGATGTGATATCGGAGGCGTTGGATATCGGCGCGGGACTGATTGTGTCTCATCATCCGTTGTTCTTTTCGCTGAAAAGCGTCACTGATACCGACACAATCGGCAGGAAAATTGTCCAACTGCTCTCCGGCGGCGTATCGGCAATCTGTATGCACACGAATCTTGACGCGGCTGAAGGCGGAGTAAACGACGCTCTGGCCGCAGCCGCGGGGATTGACTCCCCTGCCCTTTTGTCAGAAGACGGATATCTACCATCCGGGGAGGCGTTTTCATATGGCAGGGTTGGGTATCTTGAAAAACCCCGCAAACTGCCGGAGTACTTGGATATGCTCAAACAATCTCTCAACACAAACGGATTGCGATATCATGACGCTGGCAAAGATGTCTATAAAGTCGCCACCATCGGCGGTTCCGGCGGCGGGGATTTGCATCACGCCGTTGCCCATGGCTGCGACACATTTGTCACGGCAGATATTAAATACGACGTTTTTCTTGAAGCGAAAGAACTGGGGATAAACATCATCGACGGTGACCATTTCTGCACCGAAAATCTTGTCACTGGGGTTTTGGTTGAAAAATTGCGGCATGCGTTTCCAAATGCAGATGTCTCTGTGTCAGAAAAGCACAGGCAAGTGGCGGAATATTATTAAAGAGAGGATGCACAACACGTGCATCCTCTCTTTAATAGCTTTAAGTAAATGTGAGCAAGCCTGTAAGCCGGATTCTGTCGTGGACAGCCATCTATCTAGGCCCATCGTTGCCAATGAGCTCAAGCCACCTCCTGAGAGCGGCCGGGCAAGCCTATTGCTCTCTCCACGGTGTTGCTCCGGATAGAGTTTACAGCGGCGGACTGTTCCCAGCCACCGGGTGAGCTCTTACCTCACCTTTCCACCCTTACTTCGTCGCTCACGCAGGGACTGCATTCCATTTCCGCCGCTCGGCAAAGCCGTTCGTCGAAAATTCCATTACGTCACTGCGCCGCTCCTCTTCCGAGGCGAACCGCTGCGCTGGGCTTCGCCTCGGAGTTGCGGGGGGGTGTGTCGCAGTCACTGTGTGAGCGACGAAGCGGTTTATTTCTGTTGCACTTGTCCTGAAGTCGCCTTCGGCGGGCGTTACCCGTTATCCTTGCCCTGTGGAGCCCGGACTTTCCTCGTAAGCGGCCTTTCGGCACAGCTTACGCGGCTGTCCGGCTTACTCACAAATATCTGAATCGTTCCGCTCACGGGAAAACAAAACCGCTGTATCACAGTAGCTATCCGCGATTTTTATCTTTTCCCGCAACCGCGAAACATGATCGCATTGATATTTTACGATATTTTGATATCAATGTCAAATTCCTGTATTGATTTAGTAGAAATATGGTGGTATAGTAGATGCTATAATAATTTAATGTGGTTTAAACCACAAAACATTGTAAAAAATGAACAATTGGAGGGATGTTACATGTTCACCCAAGAATCCACACAAGCCACGGCTTCCAAGCTTATACAGGCCGTTCCGTCGGCACTGGATGAGTTCCGCTGCCCAGCCTGTTCCCAGGTCTTTGCGACCTATGACGAGCTGCGGAGACATTTCGACACTGTCCATCCGGCAACAATCGCGCCGGTGACGGTGGCACTGAATCTCAACGGCAAGAATTGCGAAGTGCTTGTCGAACCGCATTGGACACTGAAGCGTACACTTCAGTTCCGGCTGGGATTGACCGGGGCAAAGCACATGTGCGACAAAGGCGTCTGCGGCTCTTGCACCGTTATTGTCGATGGCCGCGCCGTGCTCGCCTGCACAACACTTGTCCTTGAGTGTGAAGGCAAGCAAATCCAAACCGTTGAAGGTATCGCCGCGGATCCGAAATGGAAGCCGCTGGTCGATGCGTACTGCAAATGGGACGCCATGCAGTGTGGGTACTGCACACCTGGGTTCCTTGTATCAGCGAAAGCACTGCTTGACAAGAATCCGAACCCGACAGAGCAGGAATGCCGCGAAGCTTTGGCCGGCAACATCTGCATCTGCGGTACTTATCCGCGCCACTCCACCGCGATTGTTGAAGCGGCGCTGAAAATCGCAGAAGGAGGATAGATATATGGCTGATATTGTCGGTGTAAATGGTCAAAGAGAAGAGTTTAAAGTCGTCGGCAAACACAATTTGCCGGGTAAAGTTTCTTATGCACTGGCCACTGGTGTCGCTAAATTCGGCGCGGACTATGTCATACCTAACATGCTTCACGCCAAATTCCTGCGCAGCCCTTACGCTAACGCCTATGTGCGCAGCGTAGATCTATCAAAAGCGCAAGCACTTCCCGGCGTTGTTGATATCGTCACTTGGGAAGATGAAGCGATCAAAGCCCTTAAACCCGCTATGTTCGGCCCGGTTCGTCCATGGCTTGATAACTATGCGGATCAAGAAGGCATTGAAGTTGCCGTCATCGTCGTTGCCGAGAGTGAAGAAATCTGCGACGAGGCACTGCGCCTGTTGGAGATTGATTGGGAAATTCTTCCCCACGTGGTCGACATACGGAAAGGCAAAGAAGACAATGCCCCCATTATCCGTCCGGAAGACAAGATATTCGGCGGCGGCATGTTCTCCGCACCACCCGCGAAGCCCAGACAAGGCAATGTTACCTATGCTGAAACCGTTCAAGGCGATGTTGACACCGCAATGGCAGAAGCTGAAAACGTGCTTGAGTATGAGCTTATGCTCCCGGCATTCTCGTCTCATCTGCCGAACCCACCCGGATCTGTGGCGTGGTGGCAGCCTAACCCATACTTAGGCGAAGGCCAAATTCTGCATTTTGAAGGCGCAGTTCAACGCCGTGAGCAAATTGGTATGATGCACGGCATGACGCCAGACAGAACAGTCCAAGAAGGTATTTTCCAAGGTGGAAAATACTGTGACTGGGGTATGCGTCGTTCACAAGAGATCACGCCGCTGCTGGCAAAACGCACAGGCCGCCCGGTCAGATGTGTCAACACACGTGAAGATACGTTTGATTTCTTGATGAATCAGCGTTACATGTATATGAAAATCGGCTTCACAAATGAAGGGCTTATCACCGCTATTGACGATTTCTCCGTCGCTGACGGCGGAATCGAAGGCAGCTCTTCATTCGGTGCGGCCAACGACCAAGGATACGGCCCATATTACACGATGAAGTGCCTAAACATCAGGCAGTGGATGGAGATCGTTGACTCCAACCGCGGCAAGATGTATTTAAGCGGCCAGCACTGTCCGTTTAACTGGGACTCCGGCACCATGGCGATTTATCTTGTCGCCGAAAAGCTGGGCAAAGACCCCATTGATATCGCACAACTGAATCTGCACGGTCCAGACTCTCAGGAAGATGACAGACCTGTGCCGAGTTTTGAGGCATGTCTTGACGCAGGCCGTAAATTGATGAACTGGAATCACCATCCGGCCGGTATGAAAAAAATGCCGGACGGGCGGTATCACGGCGCGTCATTCCGCTATCAGATATGTCCGCGCCACGCGTTCTCTGGATATAACTGCAAATTGGAGCTGCGTAACGGTGTGGTGCATATGCCGACCCAAGGGCCTGTCACCGGCATATTCGCTGTCGAGTGTAATGCAATGGTTGTTGCCGAAGAGCTGGGACTCACTTATGACGATGTCGTTGTGGACTTCGATTATCGTGAGCCTTTCACGCCTGTTGGCGGCGGTTCTGACGGCAGTACCGCTTCTGCTTGGGCCATGAAAGAATGCGCCAACTTGCTGAAAAAGCAAATTCTTGAATGGGCGATTGAAGACGCGGAAAATCCGCCGCCTGCGGGATTTGGCGGTCCACCTCCGGGTGGCCCCAGTCCACTAAAAGGCTACAAGCCGGAAGACCTTGACATGATTGACGGGCGTGTTGTCCTCAAAAATGACCATTCTGTCGGCCTTCCGCTGCACCAGGCTACGAATCGCCACATTATCGCGACATATCACGGCAGACCGCCGGCCGCTATCTGGAGTCTTGGTATGGGCAAAATGCTGGATACCATGAACACAGCATACTGCGAAGTGGCTGTCGATCCTGACACCGGCGAAGTCGAAGTCCTCAGATTCGGCGTGGTGGCTGACCCCGGCAAAGTCCTGCGTCCAACATCATTGGAAAGCCAGATTGACCAGGTCATGTTCTTCAGCCAAGGATGTCAGCTACTGGAAGACTTTGTATACGATGAAAGAACAGGCGTCCGGCTAAATAATAACATGATTGATTATAAAAAACCAACCATGCTTGATGTCGCGCCTGTCGAAAGGCAGTTCCTTGAAACCCGTGCCGGCAACGCCGCTTATGGTGCTTCCGGTATCAGCCATTCGCTGGCCAACACCCACATGGTGGTTATCGCGATTCACAATGCAATCGGAGTCTGGGTAGATCCGCCAGCCACTCCGGATAAAATACTTAAAGCGCTGGGCAAGGCGTAGAAGGGGGAAGCATATATGAAACCTTTTCAGCATACAAACGCGGCAACCATCAAAGAGGTTGAATCCACGTTAGCCACCGGGCAAGCCCGCCTGATTGCGGGCGGTACAGATCTTTTAGGCACAATTAAAGACAACGTACTTCCCGTGCATCCCGCACGACTCGTCAATCTCAAATCAGTCCCGGGACTGGACTACATAAAAGAAGAAGGCGGCGCACTGAAAGTCGGCGCGCTCACCAGACTGGCTGACATTGCCGAGAATCCTGTTGTTAAAGAGAAGTTTCAGGCTTTGGCACAAGCAGCCGGGGCTGTTGCCTCTCCGCATCTGCGTGACATGGGTACGATCGGCGGTAACGTATCGCAGTTACCGAGATGCTGGTACTTCCGTAAAGCGGAAAACCGTTTCCATTGCAGCCGTAAGGGCGGGGATGAGTGTTTTGCGATCTTGGGCGACAATCGCTATCACTCCGCGTTCGGCGGCAAGCGATTCCATGACACCCCGTGTATATCAGAGTGCCCGGCGGGTATCGACAAGCCAGCGTATTTTGAACAAATGCGTAAAGGCAACTGGGACAAAGCCGCTGAGATATTTATGAGCATGAATCCATTCCCCGCTTTCACCGGCCGTGTCTGCGCACACTTCTGCCAAAGTGCCTGTAACCGCTGTCAGACAGACGATAGCGTGGCCATAGGCAGTGTTGAGCGTACGCTTGGCGACTATATCATGGCTAATACCGATAAGTTCTACGCCCCGCCAAAAACTGAAACAGGCAAATCCGTCGCAATCATCGGCGCGGGTCCGTCCGGACTTTCAGCTGCATACTATCTGCGGAAAGCCGGAAATAAAGTTACTGTATACGAAACGAAGGAAGAAGCTGGCGGTATGCTTATGTACGCAATCCCCGCCTTCAGGCTTCCGAAAGACATCGTGCGGCAAGTCACCAAAGCCCTTGAAAAAATGGGCGTTGAGTTTAAACTTGGCGTAAAGCTCGGCACAGATATCAAGCCGGAAACGCTCGATACGCAATACGACAGCGTCTGCTACGCCACCGGCGCGTGGAAACGCCCCGTCGTCGGCATCGCGGGCGAAGAACTCACGGTGTTCGGCCTTGATTTCCTGATGGAAGTCAAAAAATGGATGGATGGCAAAGTCGGCAAGGAAGTCATGGTCATCGGCGGCGGAAACGTTGCGATGGACGTTGCCATCACTGCCAAGCGTCTCGGCGCGACAAAAGTCACGCTGGCATGTCTTGAGCCGCGGGATCGTATGCCGGCGAGTAGTGAAGAAATCGAAAGAGCTGAAGAAGAGGGCATCACCATCATGCCGTCTTGGGGCGTATCGAAAGTCGTTGAAAGCAACGGCAAAGTCCAGGGTATGGAGCTGAAAAAATGCCTCAGCCCATGGGATGATACCGGCGCGTTTAATCCCCAATACGACGAAAATGATAAGCAAGTCATCAACGCTGAGAATATCCTGATGGCTGTCGGCCAGCAAGTGGATCTGAGCTTCCTGGATGAAAAGTATCATCTGCAATTGAGCCCGCGCGGCTTGATCAGCATTGACGAGGATTCGCACATGACATCCCGCGAAGGCGTATTCGCCGCCGGGGATGCGATCACGGGTCCGAACACCGTTGTCAGTGCCATCGCAAACGGACGGCGCGCGGCGGGTGGTGTCAATCAGTATTTAGAAGTGCTGCCCGGTGCTGAGTGTGAATGCTCCGGCGGATTCACCACCATTGATCCCGAAGGTATCTTGGTGCAACACGCGATGAAACTGCGTGAGCTTGCCGTCGACAAACGCGGCCTTGAGGTGGAGGATTCTGAATCCCCCACGTCTGATGAAGCGTTATGTGAAGCCAAAAGATGCCTGAACTGCGGTTGCTATACTGTGCAGTCATCCGACGTATCGACAGCACTGGTTGCGCTGGACGCTAAAATCGTCACGAATAAACGCACGCTGGGTGCAGAGGAACTCTTCGCGGTGGACACGCTGAAAGGCACATCGCTTGATCCCGATGAGATTATCACCGAAATCGTGATCCCCGCACTGCCAGCCGGGGCGAAGAGCGTGTTCAAGAAAATGGCGATACGTAAGTCGATTGACTTCCCCATCGTCAACTGTGCAATTGTCACAGGTACTGAACCACGCGTCTGCCTGGGTGCTGTGGCGCCTGTACCAGTGCGTGCCTTCAAAGCTGAAGACGCACTGCGCGGCAAGGCGATCAACGAAGCTGTCGCAGAAGCCGCCGGTGAAGCCGCCGTGGCGGAAGCCAGCCCGTTTGAGGCGACGAAATACAAGGTGCAGATTGCGAAGACAATGGTCAAGCGCGCATTGTTGGAAATGGCGTAATATTCTGCAATAATAGTCAACCCCCCGGAATTACTTCCGGGGGGTTGGTTTGTGGTGCGAACTGCAGAAAATGCTTATTATCAGTCAATTAGCCCGAAATGCTTTGCAAGAATTTCAAACGTTTCTGCTCTTGTATCGGTTAATGCGTCCTCGCGTATAAGCGTGAAAAATCCGCTGTCGG
>WQVW01000083.1 GCA_009785655.1 Oscillospiraceae bacterium
CTTTGCAGACGGTACAGTTAGGCCCGGGGCAACCATCACCAGAGCGCAAGTCGCAACGATATTCTTCCGTCTCATGTCAGACGCAGACCGGGCCGCGTTTTGGCGGCAGGATAACCCGTACTCAGACGTTGAATTCACAAGCTGGTATAATAACGCCGTGTCCACGGTCAGTAACTTCGGTCTGTTCCGGGGCGGTCCGGACGGCACATTTCAACCGCATCGCGCTGTCACCAGGGCGGAACTTGCCGCGGTGTTAGCCAGATTTAAAGATATAAGTTACAGTGAATCCACGCAGTTTAACGACATTGACGGGCACTGGGCGCAAGGGTATATCAACGCCGCCGCCTTTCACAGATGGGTCCGGGGGATTGATGGCTCAGGCGGGGCATTTCTGCCGGATCAGCCTGTCACAAGAGCGGAAGCGGCGGCTATGATAAACCGCGCGCTTAACCGTCTGCCGGAGGGGACGCAGGATCTCCTATCCGATATGCGCGCCTGGCCGGATAACGCGAACCAAAACACCTGGTACTATCTGTATATTCAGGAGGCGACTAACTCTCACTACTACGTGATGAAGGCCGACGGTATCCACGAGATGTGGGTGCAAATCGTACTGCCGGAGCGGCCCTGGCATCTGCTGGAACGGCCGGATTCCAGGCCGCAGAATATATTTAGAGCGGGATAATACTGTCAGATAGTTTTTTATCTTTACGAATCAATTCAACATGTGAAAGGTCTTGCTTTATTTGAATTCCTTCTATCAAATAAAAGTGCCGCGATACCAGACAACGGTATCGCGGCGCTTTTTCAGCACGCCTGCACTGGGACATACACGATTCAGTTTATGGCTAGTTCACAATCCAGGTAAGCAACATCTGCTTCAATTCCGGCAAACGTGCGGCAAGCGAGATAGTCCCATTATTTTTGGAGAGTTTTGTTAAAATATGCCAAAATTAAACAGCAGAAAAACCGATGTTAATATGGATGGATATCTGAAAAGACAGAACAGATATGCTCAGTACATGGCATGACGGATTAAACGGCTTTGAATATAGTCTTGACGAAAGGGGGTGCATTAACCGCAAAGTTTGCAAATTTCCACCGAATCTCTATATGGTTATTCGGAAAGGCAAGCACCTTCTCAACCAAGGCATTAACAATATCTCTTGGCGATGCTACATCGTTTATGGCTTGCAAACACTCCGCGCGGCGCTAAGGCTAGTTCTATTTATGTTCAGCCTGATTGAAACCGCAAAGGAGAATGGGCTTGACCCCATTTAAGTATTTGACTCATGTGTTTTCCCGTGCGCCCAACTTGGATATTCGCAATAATCCCAATACCCTCGAATTTGTGCTACCCGCGTTTGTTCCCGATCACTGCAAAGCCTCTGTTTCGTGACGGGGGATTTACGCTTTTATTTAACCCGCTCAAACCCCAAAAAGCTAGCGGTTTCAAAAGTTGCAAAGAAGCGCGGCCGGCTGCCGCGCCTCGTCCCGTATCCTATTGTAGCAAGCTGGGGTTGCGGACTGCTACAACCGATCTTGCAAACCTGCTAACGCGTGTCAATACCCAAAGACTAAAAATGTTCCCAGTGGAAAATGAGCATATGAAAATAGGCGGTCGGCGCGGGGGTATTCCGCAGTCTGCCGCCTAAGTCTTATCGTCGCGCACACACAGTTAGGATGCGTGGTTCGGCTCGTCAACAGTTATCGTTGCAGTCTGCTCTAACAAACACTCTCTAACTTTGCCATAATACCGGCGCAGAAATTTGTTTGACCCGGCGGTCATGTAAACATAATAGTGCTTACCCTCGGCGCGCTTTTTACACATAAATTGATAAACCTCATCATCTTCCGGCTGATTCAACAGGAGCATAGTCATCACGCGAAACAAGGCGCGCCGAAGGTGCGGCGAACCGCGTTTGGAGATTTTACGCTCTTTCGATTCAAACTGGCCGGACTGATACGGCGGCGAGTCTAAACCGGCAAATGCTGTCAAGGCGCGTTTGCTGTGAAAACGGGCAACATCGCCGATTTCGGCAACAAGCTGCGGAGCAAGGATTTTGCCGACACCGGGCATAGCTAAGACCGTTTCATACTCTGGCAAAGACGAAGCAAGTCGGTTCATTTCGTTCTGAATCGTAAACACAGTCTCCAGAAGAGAATTAAGCTGTGAAACAGCTTGTGTAACTATTAGTTTCGTGGTATCATTTTTGGGAAATGTGGCTACTTGAACGCGAGCATGGTCATAAACTTTATCAACTTTGTCTGCGCTCCAGAGGCTATTTGTCTTCTTGCACCACTTCCGGTAGCTTTCCGAAAAGGCACTGCGCGACACCCCGCAGACGCAATCGCGATGCCAGAAACGTTCCGCAAAATCAATCCATTTCTCGTGTCCGTTTGCTTTCGCCGCCGGAGGGAATACTTTGTTCACACCAGGGAACGATTGATCAAGCAACGCAATCAGATTGTTCTTTAGGGCAACCTCCATTTTTGTGTACAAGCTTAGTTGGCGGTTGAGTTTTTTGATCTCCTGTCGGGTATTCTCTTGTTGATGAAACTGCGGAAGGCTCGTCCAATTCGTGAGGGCATAATTTGCGATTTTTACTGCATCTTTTTTGTCGGTCTTTCCGCGCCAAATTGAGTTATTTCCGAAATCGTGAATCAGTTTGGCATGAACGACGCTGACGAAAAGACCAGCTTCTAACAAGACTGTTGCGACGGGCAGATAATATGCGCCTGTGTGTTCCATAACAATACGTACGCCTCCGTCGAGCGCGGTTAAAACCCGGACGAGTTTTTGCAATTCATCAGCGCTGTGTTCAACGTCATAAGGGATAGTTACAACTTCGCCGCCTGGACGCATCGTCGCGACTGTGCTTCTACCTTTTGATACGTCGATACCGACGGCTGTGATGACTTCCATAATTAATCCTCCAAGATAAAAATATGTAATTGTCCAACCCATTTACTCAACGCCGATACAATTTGCTCCGTTACACGAATGCACCAAGCCCGCAAAGAACTAAAGTTCTCAGGACGCAGCGATCCAACCTGCTAAACCGAACGCTACGCTGAGAGGATTGGCTGACAGTCTGCCAACGAACGCATGGCTCAAGCAATGATCCGTCATACCAATTACCCTCCCATTGTAGCTTAGGCGTAAAGATGGAACGAGGCACGGCCGGCTGCCGCGCCTCAACCCGTATTCCATTGTAGCAAGCAATGTTTGCGCTACCGCACAAACAATTTTGGAGAGTTCAGCCCGCTCGCCAAAATCTCTTGTTAGGGTGAACCCTAAGACCCTCTGCTGTGCATCCTGCGGACTCTAGTTTTCGCAAAGACATGAATAAATTGGAACTTTCTACTCATCCGGCACGTCTAAAATATCATCGCAGTCACAACATGTTTGTGCTATAATAAAAAAATAGAGGTGATGGTATGCGTAGCAAGATGCTTTTATTGTCTTTAATAGTGTCGATAATAGGTTTGGTTTTGAGTGCTTGCGGCAACTCAGCGGCAAGAATTCCGTCCGTTCGCACAGAGGCGGACTGGGAGATTTCCGGCGAAGCGAAAACCTTTTCCTCGGGAGGAAGTTCAAGTTACGCGATACAGCCTGACGGCGCTCTGTGGGCTTGGGGCGCCAACCATTTTGGGCATCTTGGCGATGGTACGACCGAAGCCAGATTAAGCCCCATAAAAATCATGGAAGATGTTACCGCTGTTTCAGGAAGCGGATGGCATACAATGGCGATTAGAGCGGATGGAAGCCTATGGGCATGGGGACATAATCGCTCCAAAATGCTCGGCGATGGCACTCCCGAACACCGACATTCACCCGTGCGGATAATGGAGGATGTTACCGCAGTTTCTACTGGTTCGTCTCACACGCTGGCAATCAGAGCGGACGGCACACTCTGGGCTTGGGGCAGGAACTCGGAAGGGCAAGTCGGAAATGGCAATGTCACGTCGTGGGACGTGGGGGTACCTGAACCGGTGCAGATTATGGAAGATGTTGTTGCCGTTTCCGCCGGGGATTTTCATTCAATGGCGATTAGAAGAGACGGAAGCCTATGGGCGTGGGGACGCAATGATTACGGTCAACTTGGAAACGGCGAGGTCATGGAACATGACGGCACCGTACCGCATCCGATACGAATAATGGACAATGTTGCCGCCGTGTCCGCCGGGAGCAATCGCACATTTGCAATCAGAACCGACGGAACTCTCTGGGCTTGGGGTCAAAGTCCGCTCGGCGCAACCGATGAAGAAACTCGAATTGAGCGCACTCCTCCGCAGTTCGGTATGCCAGGACCGGGGCCGATACCATATCATGTCCACTCCTCGCCTATACTGGTGATGGACAACGTGGCGTCTGTCGCGACAGGCGGTGACCGCGCGTTTGCAGTCAGATCCGATGGCAGTCTCTGGGCGTGGGGGCGCGGTCCTCTCGGCGATGGCACGCAAGTTGAGCGCGTTGAGCCTGTGAAGATAATGGATGATGTTGCCGCTGTTTCGGTTAGCTACTCTAATGTGATGGCTGCCAAAACCGATGGCCGTTTGTTGATTTGGGGATCAAATCTGTCAGGACAACTCGGCAACGGCACATCTTTACGAAGATTCGAGCCTGTACCAATCATGGATAACGTGACGGCTGTTTCGACAAGCTTTGGACACACAATGGCGATCAGAACCGACGGGAGCCTCTGGGGCTGGGGCGCTAATGAAGCCGGACAACTTGGCAACGGGGAAAACGGCTGGAATATTAGCCGTCCCGAACCGCAGAAAATAATGGAAGAAGTGGTCGCCGTTTCGACAGGTGGATTTAACGGTCATCACGGCGAAATGCTGGGAACTACGATGGCAATCAGAGTTGATGGTACGCTCTGGGGTTGGGGCGCTGGTCCGCTTGGTGACGGCAGTCGTGGAGGCAGCGACACACCTGTGAAAATCCTTGAGGATGTTATTGATGTTTCGTTCAATGGGTGGGCAACCTCACTGGCAATCGGAAGTGACGGAAGCCTGTACAGATGGGGCTATTTCGAGCAGGTCAGTTGGAATTGGAGTTACAGTCTCTATCCCGAAATAGTCGCAGACGGTGCGGAACGACTTTCCGGCACGCTTGCATTCATGAGCGACGGAAGCATATGGGGCGACTTTCCGGTGGATATTGAGATTGAGGATGTAAAAATTCTTAATGAGTGGGGCAATTTTCTCACGGCACTAAAAACCGATGGCACTCTCTGGATCGGGGAAGGTTCCCTCGAAAAAATCGCTGATAATGTCGCGTATGTCACTACGTGTAGCGAGGGGCACATATTGATAATCGATAATGATAGTATTCTCTGGGATTTGGGGTGGCGCTGGCGCTTAAGCGAACCTGTGAAAATCATGGAAGACGTGATTGCTGTTTCAGCAAGCGGCACAGGTAACGGAGAATATGCACTAGCGGTCACATCCGATGGCACACTCTGGGGTTGGGGAAATAACATCTTCGGTCAATTGGGTGACGGGACGAGTGAACGTGACCCGCCCGAACCTACACCGACTGTGGTAATGGAGAGTGTGATGTTTCCGTGCCGGGTTACGCTTAAATCGTGGTAACGTCAGAGAGGCAGGCACTTCCGTCACCCGCCTCTCGACTGTGCTAATACAATAAAAACACAAATCCGAACGCCTCGACGACTGCTTTGACAGCCAGCGAGGGGTTCGGATTACTCGTGTTTGGCACGCCCGGAGGGACTCGAACCCCCGATCTCATGGTTCGTAGCCATGCACTTTATCCATCTAAGCTACGGGCGCACACTATTTCACTCGCGTCAACCGCCTGTATTTTCAGCAGACCGAAACGCTTAAACATATTAGCACACTACAAAAGAAAAAGCAAGGAAAAGTTTTCGCAGCTGCGCAAGACTACTGCAACGGCGGTGTGGTTGCTGCACATCGTAGGGACGAATGGCAATCCGCCCCTCCACGGAATCGCGCACGCCCTACGAAAAGTGCGCAATTAGCCACACCCTCCGCGCCGGAGAACTTGCTTTTGCCACAGAGGTATAGTAAAATATACCCGCCACAGTAACGACACAAGCAACGGAGAAGCTATGAACACAATTCCGAAAATGCTCGCGGAGTTTGCGCGCGGGAATAAACGGTTCTTTTTATTTTCAATAATAGCGTCCGCCGCGGCGGCGCTGCTGGGGTTTTTGACGCCGCTGATCGTCGGGTTCACGATCGACTCCGTGATCGGGGCAGGGGACGACGCGTCAATGCCTGGACTTGTCATGCGCCTGTATGACTTTCTCGCCGCGCGTGACTTTTTGCGGAGCGAACTCATGCTCTGCACCGTTTTGGCGACCGTGTGCGCCGCGCTGGCCGGAGTTTTTAACTACCTGTCGCGCATAAACATGGCAAAATGCGCTGAGCGGCTTATCGGCAACATGCGCATAAAACTGTTCCGGCACACGCAGAGCCTACCGTTTGAATGGCACACAAAAAACCTTACCGGCGACATCATCCAGCGTTGCACCTCGGACGTCGAAACAACCCGGCGTTTTGTGCTATCGCAGCTTATAGAGGTGATCCGAACGGCGATACTGATTGCCGTCGCGCTTGTCATCATGTTCTCAATCAACACTGTCATGGCGCTGATTGCCACGGCGTTTATGCCGGTGATACTCTGGTATACGATCTACTTTTTCCGGCGGATCGCCCGGAAATTCCACGAGTGCGACGTGGCCGAGGGCGTTCTGATGGTTAAGGTGCAGGAGAACCTGACCGGCGTCCGCGTAGTGCGTGCGTTCGGGCGCGAGATTTATGAGCTTGAGCAGTTCGACAAAAAGAACATCGACTACTCAAACAAGTGGATTTCCTTGGGGTACACCTACGGCTTTTTCTGGGGCATCGGTGACATTGTTTCGACTATGCAGCTGTTGATGGTGTTGGTGTTCGGATCGTACTTCGCGGCGACCGGTACGATAAGCGTCGGCGACCTGCTTGTGTTCATCAGTTATACACTGACGATGATGTGGCCGCTACGGCTGCTAGGCAGGATACTGTCAGATATGAGCCAGACCGGCGTCGCGCTCCGGCGGATTCGTGAGATTTTC
>WQVW01000084.1 GCA_009785655.1 Oscillospiraceae bacterium
CAAAACACCCGCCGACGGCAGTCGGCATTCCTCCACGGGAGAGGAATTTTGGATATTCCCATGCACCATTCCCCTCCGTTGGAGGGGTGGCGGCGCAGCCGACGGGGTGGTTTCATTCACGTATCGGGTGTTTTGTCCCAAACTTTCGTCTCCCCACGACAAATTTTAGGAGGATCATATGAGTTTTTGGCTATTGTTGATCGCCATCGCTGTCCCGGCATACTTGCTGGGCAGTGTAAACGGCTCTATCATCGCTTCAAAGTTTTTTTATCGCAAGGATATACGGGAGTATGGCAGCGGGAATCCGGGGCTTACGAATTTTCATCGTGTGTTCGGCAAAAGCGGGGCGTTGCTGGTGATCTTGATTGATGCGGCAAAAACTGTGGTGCCGGTACTGCTGGGCGGCTGGCTGTTCGGCCGGTGCTTGGATTATGATATGGTCATGTTCGGGCGGCTGGCTGCCGGTTTATTCGTTTTGATGGGTACATGTTATCCGGTATTCTACGGATTCAAAGGCGGCCGGGGTGTGCTGGTGGAAGGCACGATACTGATTATCGTGGACTGGCGGCTGGCATTGATCGCCTGGGGACTGTTTATCATTATTACACTGTTGACCAGGTACGTGTCGCTCGCCTCCATACTCGCTGCGATGTCATTCCCGATTGCCCAGGCAATCCTCGGCATCGGCGGATGGAAAGAACTCATCGCTGCCGCACTGTGCGCGATATTGATTATCGCCAGACACCATCCAAACATCCGGCGGCTGATCAAAGGCGAAGAGTCGAAACTCAATTTCCAACGGAAGAAATCGGAGTAAAGTGTATGAGCAAGAAAACCAAAATAATCGGTATCATCGCAATCGTATTTGTGATCGTGACGGCGATTCACGTTATCCACGCACTGACTTTAGACAGGACTATTCAATATAGAGAAGTGCCTTTCTACAGTGCAAATATCCCGGCTGAAATGGACGGATATAGAATCGCGTTTATCACCGATACGCACAGAATTTCAGACGAAAGACTGCAAGAGATCGTGGACAGATTAAACGAGTGGCAAGCTGATTTGCTGTTGCTGGGCGGGGATTTTGGCAGAAGAGACGGAGACCCGCAGCGAACCATAGAAGCGTTGGCGCAAATCGAAACTACCGATGGTACTTTCGGGGTTGAAGGCAATCACGACAGATTTCGGGAATTATTCCGGGCGATGGAGGCGAACAATATGACGCCGCTGTCAAACAGCGGATTGCTGGTACGCGACAATTTCTATCTGGCCGGTGTGGAAGATTTGTGGAACCGCAGCCCGGATATCGCGCAAGCCACGGCGGACGCGGAGCCGAATGATTTTGTGCTTTTGCTTTCCCATAACCCGGATGTCACAATGCAACAGGATACGTCAAATATAGACCTGATTCTCAGCGGACACACCCACGGCGGGCAGATCACCTTTTTCGGCGCACTGGCTCCGGCACTTTGGCCGAACCATATTACGCATTACGGACAGCGATTCATGTCAGGCTGGGCGGAGTCTCAAGACGGCACGCCGGTCTATGTCAGCCGCGGTGCGGGCGAATATCTGCCAAGAATTTTTGCCAGACCGCAAGTGATTTTGATTACACTACACTCGGAGGGATAGCAGTTGAAAATATCGGTTTTCGGAAGCGGTGCCTGGGGTACGGCAATCGCCATGGTTCTGCAAGAGAACGGGCACGACGTGACGATGTGGTCAAAGTTTAAAGCAGAGGCTGAAATCCTCTGTAAAAACAGAGAAAACCCTTTGTTAGCGGGTGTGAAACTGCCGGAAGATATACATATCACTTGCGATATTGAATCCGCCGCCGACGGCATCGGTGCGGCGGTGATTGCCGTGCCGTCATTTGCACTGAGAGACACAGCGGAGGCTTTGCGCGGAAAAATCCCTAAAGATTGTCTGATTATATGCGTGTCCAAGGGCATTGAAAAAGATACATCGAACCTGTTTTCTGGCATTTTAACGGACATATTCGGTGAAACAGCACCGATCGTGTCAGTATCAGGCCCCACACATGCGGAAGAAGTCTCGCGTCAGACGCCGACGGCGTGTGTTGCGGCGGCTGACGACCTGGCTGTTGCCGAACGTGTACAGGATCTGCTGATGAATGAGTATTTCCGCGTATATACTACCACTGATATCATCGGCGTTGAACTCGGTTCTGCGCTGAAGAACGTCATTGCATTGTGTGCGGGGATATGTGACGGCCTCGGTTTCGGCGACAACACGCTGGCAATGCTGATGACAAGGGGGCTGGCTGAAATGGCGGAACTCTGCGTCAAAATGGGCGGGCGGAAAGAGACGATTGCGGGACTTGCCGGACTCGGTGACTTGATTGTCACATGCATGTCGCGCCATTCACGCAACCGCCGGGCTGGCGTGATGATCGGCCAGGGACTGTCTCCGCAGGAGGCGATGGACAAAGTCGGTGCGGTGGTGGAAGGATACTTCGCGGCGAAGGCGGCCTATGAACTGTCCAAAACGTTAGATGTGGAAATGCCCATCTGCTGTGAGGCATATAAGGTGCTGTACGAAGGCAAGCCCCCGCTGATGGCCATGCGCGAACTGATGGGCAGGGAACGGAAAATAGAATCCAAATCCGGTGAAGAGATTTGGGCAGCCAAGTAAAAGAAGATTGTCGGCAACACGCCGGCAATCTTCTTTTCATCTCAACGTTGTAATTTAGGTTTTCCAGTCTTCTGTGAGGCATTTCCCGCAAGTATCGCACTTTTTAGCCGGGTCATATTTGCACTGCATGGGGCCGTTATACCACATCTCTTTCTCGCCGTCCGGGGTGTCGTAGATGCCGCCGAACATCGGCTCCATCAACGCGGCTTGGAAAAATACCGGCTTTCCGATCCGTTTGAAGTTCAGCGGGCAATGGTGCAAGCCTGCCGGCACACGGATAATTGTCGGCTTATTGATCACAAACGTTTCCGCGTCAACGCCGACTTCACCGAGTGTAAATTCAATATCGGCGTCAAAATCAAACACATTCGGAAATGTGCCGCCTAAGAATATCAGATATTCGTCATGCTTATGGCGATGGGGTACGCGGTCTAAGAAAAACGGCTTGACAAAAATCTGGAACCCGACGTTGAATTGCGAACCCGGAATCTGCGACGCGCCCCGGAAATACGCTTGCGGTTTGACCACAAAACCGGGGTCGTCACCATCGGCCACCGCTTCATTATTTTCCTGCGGAAACTCAAACACTAATTTTTCGTACATGTCTATTCCCCCTTTTTCTTGCTATTATAGCAAACTGTCCAAATAAATGCAATCGCAACACTGCGATTTATATACATTAACAAGATTCCGCTGGCGAACATATATGTCTCCACATTTTTCCCCGATTCGCCATTTTTTTGTTTGATTAACATGCCAAGCCAATGTATAATATCCAAAACCTGAAACGAGGTATCAACTTGACTTTTAAAGACTATCTGCAAAGTCTCCGTGGCAAACGCGTCGCCGTTGTGGGCATGGGCATCAGCAACACGCCGCTGATTGAACGGCTGCTTGAGGCCGGAATCAGTACGATCATCTGCGACCAACGCAGCCGTGCTGAATTGGGGGCGCTTTCGGAAAAGTTCGAGCACTTGGGCGCAGCATTTCGCCTCGGTGAACAGTATCTTAAAAATCTGGACGCGGATGTCATCTTTCGCACACCGGGATTGATGCCGACACATCCGGATATCTTGGCGGCGGTGGCGCGCGGGGCCGTACTGACCAGTGAAATGGAAGTGTTCTTCACAGTCTGTCCATGCATGACCATCGGCATCACCGGCAGTGACGGCAAGACAACCACCACGTCGATCATTGCAGAGCTGTTGCGTCGAGAAGGTTCCCGAACCATCCACGTCGGCGGGAACATCGGCACACCGCTGCTGTGCATTGCGGATGACATGTCGCCGGATGACATTGCCGTGCTGGAGCTTTCGTCGTTCCAGCTGGTCAGTATGCGGCAAAGTCCCGATATCGCCGTGGTAACGAATCTCGCCCCGAATCACTTGGATGTACACAATGACATGGAAGAATATGCCGAGGCAAAAAGTCACATTTTTGCGCACCAGACACCGGGAGACCGCGCCGTGTTCAACTTTGACAACGACTTCACACGTGAATACGCGGCCGCCGCACCTTCGGAAAACATCCTGTTCTTCAGCCGCCAAGCGCAAGTCCGGGATGGTGTGTTCTTGGAAAACGGTATGATCTATACCTCGCACGACGGACAGGCGGAATCATTGATGACGGCGGATGACATTCTGCTGCCGGGTGTGCATAATATTGAGAATTTTATGGCGGCGTTCGCGGCGGTGAGAGGCTTCGTCAGCCGGGATGTGATGATCGACACCGCACGGACATTCAACGGCGTCGCGCACCGGATCGAGCTTGTGCGTGAACGCAGCGGCGTGAGATATTACAACGACTCCATCGCCACCAGTCCGACACGGACGATGGCGGGGTTGAAATCGTTTGATAAAAAGGTGATCTTGATTGCCGGCGGCAAGGACAAAGGCGTCCCGTTCGATACGCTGGGCGGCGAAATCATAGCCCACGTGAAAACGCTTGTGCTGACAGGCCACGCGGCGGATCAAATACGCGATGCCGTCGTAAACGCACCGGGATATACCGCCGGCACTCCGGAGATCATTATGCAGCCGGACTTTGCCGAAGCCATCAAAACGGCGGCGGACGCGGCAGGGGCGGGCGATGTGGTGATTTTATCCCCGGCATGTTCGTCATTCGACAGATTCAAAAATTTCGAGGAACGCGGAAATGCGTTTCGGGACATTGTGAAAGGGTTATAAGCTTATGATAGCAGATATGTTGATTGAACTGTGCGCAATCCCGGGGCCATCCGGATTCGAGCAGCCGGCGGCGGCACGCTGCCGGGAATTACTCGCCCCATATATGACCGACACATGGATTGATGTTTTAGGCAACGTCATCGGTGTGCGCCGGTGCGGCAAAGACAACGCGCCGACACTGTTGCTGGACGCGCATATTGACGAAATCGGCCTGATCATCACCGGCGTTGAAGAGGGGTTCCTGCGCTTCCACGCGTTGGGCGGATTGGATGCGCGCACACTGTCGGCGGCGGAGGTGCGGATTCTGGCCGACCCGCCGTTATACGGGGTGATATGCGCGATGCCGCCGCATGTGTTGAAAAAAGAGGATACAGACAAGGCACTGAAGATCGAGGATCTGTTCATCGACATCGGTTTGAATCAGGCACAGGCAGAGACAGCCGTTCCGCTGGGCACGGCGGGCGTGATGTATAACGGCGTACGCAGATTCGGGGAGCATCTGCTGTGCGGCAAAGCGTTGGATGACCGTGCCGGATTCGCCGCAATTTTACGTACATTGGCGTTGCTGAAAGACACGGCGCTGGACGTGGACTTGTATGTGATGGGCAGTGCCCAAGAAGAAGTTGGCGTCCGTGGCGCAGCGTCCGGCGCGTTCGCGATTGATCCGGATTACTGCATCGTTGTGGATGTATCCCACGCCAAAACGCCGGATTCAAAACCGCATGAGGCCAGAGAAACGTTGGACGGCGGCGTGATCATCTCCCGCGGGCCGAACATGAACCGGGCGTTCACGGAAACAGCGGTGACGCTGGCCAAAGCCAACGATATTCCGTATCAGATCGCCGTGGAGCCGGGCGGCAACAGCGGCACAAACGCCCGGGCGATACAGATATCCCGCAACGGCGTGGCAACCGCGCTGTTGGGTCTGCCGATGAAGTACATGCACACACCGTATGAAGTGTGTGCGACGGATGATATCGAAAGCACGGCAAGGCTGATGTGTGAAATGACGAAATCCTTAAAAGGCGGTGCGGTTGATGCTTGATTTATTGAAAACACTCTGTGCGTTAAACGGCGTGTCCGGCAATGAGGCGGCGGTACGCGATTTTATCATTGAAAAGGTATCGGGACATGCGGATGAAGTGACGACTGATGCCATGGGCAATGTACTGGTGTTCAAAAAAGGCGCACGAACTCCGGCGAAAAAGCTGATGCTGTGCGCACATATGGATGAGGTCGGCGTGATCGTCACGGCGATCACCGATGACGGGTATCTGAAATTCGCGATGGCGGGCAGTGTGGACGGCAGGGTATGCGTCGGCAAATCGGTGACGATCGGGACGAATCGCGTGTTCGGGATCATCGGCTGTAAGGCGATCCACCTGGTCAAGCCGGAAGATCGCGGGAAAGCGATGAAAACCGAAGACATGTATATTGATATCGGTGCGCGGAGCAAAGCCGAAGCTGAAAACCTGATTTCACCCGGCGATACCGGCGCGTTTGACGATGGCATTGTCGCATTCGGTGATGGACTTATCAAGGCCAAAGCGATTGATGACAGATTCGGCTGTGCAGTGCTGCTGGAGATGATTGCATCCGATCTGCCGGTAGATTGCCATTTTGCGTTCACCGTACAAGAAGAGGTTGGATTACGCGGCGCGCACACGGCGGCATTCCGTGTACAGCCGGATATCGCGCTGATTATCGAAGCCACCACGGCGGCGGATTTCCCATCGGTTCCGAATGACAAGAAAGTCTGCAAGCTGGATGATGGGGCGGTGATCCCATTCATGGACGCCGGTACGATCTATGACAGGGAACTATACAAAACATTGACGGCACTTGCAGAGACGCACCGCATTCCGTGGCAGACAAAAAACATCATTGCCGGCGGCACTGATGCGGCGGCAATCCAACGCACCCGCGCCGGTGTACAAACAGCAGGGATTGCGATCCCCACACGGAACCTGCACTCACCGTCATGCGTGGCGAAGATATCGGACATGGAAGCGGTTTTAAAACTTGTGCAGCTGTTTGTTGCGGGGCAGTGACGCCCCTGTAGGGACGGTCACCCCCGACCGTCCGCGGACGGCCGCCCCGGCCATCCCTGCAGCCACCCCCGTCTCTCGTCCTCAGCCCTTTTTATCAAAGAGGGCGGTTGCGCTCCAGTCGGGTGTTTTGTCGCCGGAAATTCATTGAAAGTTGGCAATTTATGAACATTTCAAACAACGTGCGCAACCTATCAGCGCAA
>WQVW01000085.1 GCA_009785655.1 Oscillospiraceae bacterium
GAATATAGTATACATAACTCCTTTGCACGGACTTTTTGATCCGACTATCTTGGAGTTCAATTCCGGAATAGTCGAAAAATAGTCTCTGCATATTCATGCGTCGCATATCTATAGGCCGTATATCCAAGCCCAACACCTCTGCGTCAACCCCATCCGTGTTTAAGAAATGTTCAAGAACTTTTTACCCCTGCCAGCAAAGATAAATGCAAATATCTCTCTGATTTTTATCGGAGAGATGTTTGCATTTGTGCGTTTATCACAAAACATACATTGAGAATCTCTGCGCGTTATGATATAATTCCAAAAGTTAGCAGCGATATTTTTGCGAAGGAGTCACCTATGACCATTTCTCAAATGATCAACGCAATGCATGGAGGTTTTCTAACCTCGGCCGAACTGGTATCGCGATATATATCGGAAATTGGAAAGAACAAACATCTCAATGCTGTTATTGAGCTGAACCCCAACGCATATGCAATAGCGGAATGCCGGGATGTCGCCGATGACAAACGAGGGGTGTTGCACGGAATCCCTGTATTGATCAAAGATAACATCAACACTGGCGACCGTATGCGAACGAGCGCGGGGTCTGTCGCTCTTGCTGAAAATATAGCACCGGAAGACGCGCCGATAGTTCGTTTGCTGCGCGAAGCCGGAGCCGTAATACTCGGCAAAACGAATATGACCGAATTCGCGAACTATATGACTGACGGCACCATGCCTAATGGATACAGTTCACGCGGCGGGCAGACATTAAATCTATTTGATCGGGAGGCCGACCCATCCGGCTCCAGCACTGGCTCTGCCGTGGCGGTGGCCGCTGATTTGTGTGCGGCGGCAGTCGGCACAGAAACAAGCGGTTCTATCATCTCTCCCGCGCAGCACGCCGGGATTGTCGGTATAAAACCAACGATAGGGTTGATTAATGGCGGCGGGATAATTCCAATATCATTCACATTAGATACGCCGGGGCCGATGGGGCGTTGTGTTGATGATGCCGGGTTGCTGTTAAGTGTGCTTACCGGGCGGAAATATGAGAAGCCGCAGGAAACCATGCTGAAAGGCATACGCATTGGCATTTGCCGGATGTTCACGGACGGCATTAATGCCGAGTGGCTCAATGCAAACGAACGGCTTATCGGCGTTATGTGCGAACTGGGTGTAGATTGCATTGAACTCCCGGAGCATGATATACGTGCCGGGTTTCTCTACCCAATAGCGATGCATGAGTTCAAATATGGGATTAACAGATATTTGCGTTCTATGAACAATCCAGATATTCCACAAAGCTTGCAAGAGATTATTGAATATAATGAGAGACATTCAGATATCGCGCTGAAATACGGTCAGGATAATTTTGTGGACGCAAACAACAACACAAGCGGAGCAATGACTGAGCCTGAATATATGGCGGCATTAGCGGCACGGGATGTTGCTGTTGCCGCGTTTGATACGCTGTTTGTCGAGCATCGTATTGATGTATTTTTTATGCTTGCCGCTAATTCCGGCTTAGCGGCGGCAACGGGTTTTCCAAGCATGACTATACCGATAGGCAAAACGACAAAAGGACTGCCCATAGGATCGTTTTTCGTTGCACGAAGATATGGTGAAAAGGTTCTTTTGAAAGTGACGGGCGCGATAGAAAACGCGAATAAAAGTGGAAGTTGGGTGATGTAACGATGGTCAAACTGCCTTTTTTACGCCGGAATCCCGGTGGGGAGCTGAAAGAGAAGCTTTTTTCAAAAGATTACATACTTGTCATGATCTCCGGGACAGGGCAAGGATTCACGAACCACTTTTTTGCCGCGATATTAGCAGTGTATGTTGTGAACATGCTCGGCGGCAGCCAAGCGCAAGCGGGTATTCTTGGGATGGTCTATTCGTTGCCGGCACTTGCCGCGCGTCTCACTGCGGGCGGAGCTTCCGATAAGATTGGGCGCGTGAAGCTGCTGGTCGGCGGCACATTCCTTTGCGCGGTGGCATGCGTGATGTTCGGCCTTGCCCATGTAATTCCGGCACTGATTATCATACGCGCATTCCACGGTTTCGGGTTTGGGATAGCGCACACCTGTGCCGGAGCCGTTGTTGCTGACGTGTTGCCCAAGTCTCGACTGGCTGAAGGTATCGGCTACTTCGGCCTTGGGAATACTTTGGCTCAAGCCATTGGCCCCTTTATCGCGCTGGCTGTGATCGGCGGGGGTCCGGAATACCATTTAATCGATTTCCAGCTGCTGTTTTTCATATCGGCGGGATTGTGTTTTGTTGGCATGATTGCCAACGCCTGCGTCTCGTACGAAAGAAAGCAAAAGGCAGCACTTGCCTTGCAGCAGCCTGAAGAAACCTTGGTTACCGAGAACGCCGCAACTCTGTCCATGGAGTCTGATGAACCACCACCCGGCAAAGCTTTCCTGGGATTTGACCGCGCTGTGTTCGCGCCGATTATTGTGCTTGTTGTAATGTTTTTGGGCGTGACATCGACGGTGTTGTTCTTGATACCGTTTGCCACAACGGTGCTGGGTGTCGGGAATCCCGGCCCGTATTTTGTGGTTAGGGCGGCCGGTGTGTTTATTTCCCGGCTGGTGTTCGGCAGAATTGCGGATAGGCGCGGTTCGGATATTATCATTATACCGGGTATGATCGTCATGGTCGCATGTCTGGCACTGATACCGTTTGCAAGCTCGTTCGGCATGTTGATTGCCATCGGATTCCCACACGGCATGGCTCAGGGGGCGGTGATGCCGACGTTTAATTCACTGATTCTCTCGCGCTGTTCCCCGACAAGAAAAGGGTCTGCCGCCGGGGCATTTGGTGCAGCAATTGATATCGGATTCTCTATCGGCGCGCCGCTGCAGGGATTGCTGGCCGATGTGTTTGATCTGCGCTTCGTATTCTGGATGTCGGCAGTATTGGTCGCGATTTCGCTGGTGATGTTCTTGTTTATCGCGTCCGACAAACGCTATCAGGCGAAGCTTAAAGCTTCGTAGAGTTGTTGCACAGTGCCGCCCATAAAATGTACTGATTTCTTGCATTTTAGGCGTGTGCAACCATCAGTTGCGTATGTTCAAAGCCGAGTTGGTGGACTGTAACCGTGCATTTGGCGTATAATTCCGGCATCAAACCATAAGGGGGATATCCATGACATTAGGTGAAAAAATCCACCGGCTGAGGAAGGCACGGGGCATGTCGCAAGAGGAGCTTGCGTCGCACCTGACCATTTCACGGCAGGCGGTTTCAAAGTGGGAGCTGGCGGAGTCTGTACCGGACACGGAGAATATTATTCAATTAAGCCGACTGTTCGGCGTTTCCACGGATTATTTGCTGGTTGACGAGTATACGGGGGATAATGACGTGCCGCATATCAAAGATACTGTGGTTCTGCGCGACGATGAAGATGCTGCGCCCGAAGCAAGGCGTCGCAAATCCAAGATAGCCGCGTATGTGCTGTTAGTTTCCGGTCTGGTCGGCATCCTGACGCTTTTGATTTTATCTTCGACAATCATCGCATATAGGACGGTGCAGATGGGGTATATCAGTGAAGTGAGGCAGGTCGGGCCGCCGATGCCCGCGTATTCCGAAGACGGCGAATTGACAGGGCTGCCGGTTGAGTCTGATTGGGAAGAGGTGAGGAGCATACCTGCCTATGGGTCTGTTCCAGTGAGGGGGAACTTGGGTGCGTTTCTCGGCACATACAATCTAGGATGGTTGTTCGCGCTGTGCATTATATCGGCAATCACCGGTGCGGCGATACTGTTGCATTCACGTGTGGAGGTGGTAGAGAATCTGCCGGAGGATGAGGAGGCACTGCCATGAAAAATCTGATACCAATAATCCTTGTGCTTTTGATGCTATCCGGGTGCGGATCACGGGACGAGCCTGCGGAAACGTCCGCGCCTATGCGGATATCTCACGCTGAAGCATTGGAAATGATTGAACAGGGTGATGTCATTATTTTGGATGTCCGTTCGTTATCCGAGTTTATGGAGGGACATATCGAAAACGCCGTGTCGCTGCCGTTGGAGCAAATCGGGAATTACGCGGAAAGTGCAATCCCCGATAAAGATCAAACGATACTGGTCTACTGCCGAAGCGGCAACCGCAGCAGAACCGCTTCCTATGAACTAATCGCGCTTGGCTACACGCGCGTGTACGATTTCGGCGGAATAAACGGCTGGCCGGGAAGCATTGTGGTACCGGATTGATAGTAGGGGCGCACAGTGTGCGCCCATGACTTGCGGATTTTACTGCACTTTCCATAGAATAAGGGACGGCGGGCGAACAATGTTCGCCCCTACAAGGTTGCGTAACGAAAAAAGCTGTGGCATTTGCCACAGCTTTTCTTACATTTGCTGAATCGCCGCATTGTACACTGCCGTAAACGGAATATTATTGCGTGTTGCGCAGGCCAGCACATCTTCGTATTCCGGCTTGAATTTCGATATGCCGAAACCGAATGCGCGTTTTACGCGGACATTACCGTATTCTGTTTCCACAGTCTCGACCGTGCGGCTCATGATATCGCGTGTCATCGACTTTATCCGCACACCCAGGGTTGTTGTGTGCGCCAGCATCAGGCGAGAGAGGTCGTCTTTTTTAGATTGATCCGACAGGCAGGAAAGCAGTATGCCCGGGCGGTTCTTTTTCATCATCAGCGGCACTGCGTATACATCCAGCGCGCCGTTATCCAGCAGAACGCTGAACACAGCCCCGACCGCTTCCGGTGTCATATCATCCAGATTGCAACTCAACTCATACACGATGTCCATGCCGCGCCCGTCGTTTTGATCGTCCTCACACAGGAAGGCTCGCAACACATTGGCTGCTTCAAAATCTTTCGTGCCGCAGCCTATGCCGATTTGCTGTACAGTCAGTGTCGGCATATCACCGAAGCTTTTGACGAAATGCTTCAGAATCGCCGCCCCCGTGGGTGTGCAGAGTTCGCCGCGAATCTTACCGCCGTAGATTGGCACACCTTTCAAAATTTCCGCCGCTGCCGGCGCCGGTACAGGAAGCGTCCCGTGTTCACACCGCACAAATCCGGAACCCACATGGACAGGGGAGGCGAAAACTTCTTTCACACCAAGCATGTTGAACAACAAGCACACCCCGACAATGTCGCAGACCGCGTCCATCGCCCCGACTTCATGCAAATGCAACGCGCTGAGTGATTCGCCGTGCACCTTGGCTTCGGCTTTGCCTATCAACGCATACACGCCCAGCGCGTCTTGCATCACGTTGTCTGGCAAATCAAGAGACTGAATGAGTGCCACAATCTCAGGATAGCTATAGCGCGTGCCGTGATGGTGATGATGTGCATGATCATGCGTGTGGTCATGATCGTCGTGTCCGTGGTCATGGCTATGACCGTGATGGTGCGCATGATCCACGTCATCGTGTGTGTGTGCGTCCAGGCTTTGTTCTTCCACTCCGGCTACTTTTACCGATACGCGCGTGCCTGTCATGCCGAGTTTTTCGGCGGGCATGAACTTCATCGTTACATCTTTGAGATCAAGACTCCGCATTTTCCGGCGGAATGAGGCTTTTTGTCCTTCAGGCAGCAACTCATACAGTGCGGCCATCATCATGTCACCGGCCGCGCCCATGGCTAGGTCGAGGTATAGCCTCATTTCTCACCTATGTGATTGATCAAACTGGCGATGTACCCGGCGCAGAATCCATTGTCGATATTTACGACTGACACATTGCCAGAGCAAGCGTTTATCATCGTCAGCAATGCCGATAATCCGCCGAAATTCGCACCGTAGCCGACACTGGCCGGCACTGCGATCACAGGTGCCGAGACCAATCCGCCGACGACGGAGGCGAGTGCGCCTTCCATACCGGCAACGACGATGACGACCCTGGCTTGCATGATCTTTTCAAGGTTGCCGAACAGGCGGTGGATTCCGGCCACGCCAATGTCGTACATACGCTCTACCTGATTGCCCAGCGTTTCTGCTGTGACGGCGGCTTCTTCAGCGACTGAGATATCGCTTGTGCCAGCGGCGCAGACGGCGACAAGTCCTGATGACGTGACTTCCGCCACTTTGCGGCATATGCCGATTCTAGACACCGGATCATACACAAATTCTGGGTGAATCTTTGTGATCGCATCAGCTTTTTCCTGGTCGATCCGTGTGACCATTATATTTTGGCCATCACTTTGCAGCATGGTCTCAATAATCCCGGCGATCTGCTCGGTTGTCTTGCCTTCGCCGAACACCACTTCCGGCACACCGTGACGTAATGCGCGATGATGGTCGATCTTTGCGTACTGTACATCTTCAAACGGCTGCATTTTCAGTTTTAAAAGAGCCTCTTCAGGAGAAAGTTGTCCCTCTTTTACGCTGTTTAGCATGGATAGAATTTTGTTTTGTTCCATTGGTGTCGCTCCTTTTCAATATATGTAAAATCATTGTTTACATTGTTATCGCACAACTGCCAGATCCAACAACACGGAGTCAAAGTCCGGCCCCAGCGCCGCGGCGATTGCCGTACGTTCTGCTATCGCTTTGTCCAACTGATTGCCTGGCAGTTGAATCCGCGCCCCGTCCGGCGGATTCAGCCTAACGCGAAAGTCTGTGAATCCCAAGTCAAACAGGCGGCCTTCCGCACGTTCGATTTTTGCTAAAGTTTCAGATGCAATGGCTGTGCCTGTCGGGATTCTTGTGGCTAGACACGCGTATGACGGTTTATCGTGCGTGAATAATCCGGCCTCGCGGCTTTGCGCGCGAATATCTGCTTTTATCAGGCCAAACTCTCGCAACGGAGATCGCACGCCCAGTTCGCGCAGTGCCTTCATGCCGGGTCTGTCGGATTCGTCATCGTCGGCATTTGTTCCGTCACAGAGGACGGTATGTCCGTCAGCGCGAGCCAACTCCCACAATTTGTCGAACACCACTTGTTTGCAATGATAGCACCTGTCAGCCGGGTTTGCCACAACGATGGGACTCGACAGCGCGTCCAACTGTGCAATCGTCAGCGGAACCCCCAGTTGATCTGCGAGTGC
>WQVW01000086.1 GCA_009785655.1 Oscillospiraceae bacterium
CCGAGCGCCAACGGCCCCATCGGGTGGTTAGCACCCAGTTTCATCGCGGTATCAATATCCTCGGCAGAAGCGACGCCGTCAGCAAGAACGCCAATAGCCTCGTTAATCATCGGAACAAGTACGCGGTTGACCACAAAGCCTGCGCTGTCTTTGACCTGTACAGGCGTTTTACCCAAGTTTTTGGCAATGTCCGTCACTTTTTCCGCAAGTGCCGGCGGGGTGTTTAAGCCGCTGATGACTTCCACAAGCTTCATCACCGGGGCGGGGTTGAAGAAATGCATACCCACCACCGGACGATCCAGACCGGCTGACAATTCAGTCACAGAGAGGGAAGAGGTGTTGGTCGCGAACATCGTTTCAGGTTTGCATATGGCCTGCAAATCTTTGAAAAGCTGCTTTTTCACCGTCATGACTTCTAACGCGGACTCGACCACCAAATCAGCATCTGCCGCCGCGTCACTGAGGCCTGGTGTAATTCTGGAGAGTGTTGCATCCATATCTGTCTGCGCAATCTTCTCTTTTGCAACCAGCTTGGAGAGATTTTTTTGTATGAATTGCTTGCCGTTTTCGGCGAATTCAATGTTGATATCACATAAGATGACCTGATAATCGCCATGCACAGCAAAAGCCTGTGCAATGCCGGAACCCATGGTTCCTGCGCCGATAACCGCTACTTTCATTAAGTGCCTCCATTCTTTATTCAGACTCCGTGCGAGAAATCTATTTGCCCATAAAAGGCTCCGGTTTTCTCTTTTCTAAAAAGGCCGTCATGGCCTGTTTCTGGTCGTTGGTATTGAAGCATTCACCGAATAGCGGTACCTCAAGCCCGGCAGTCTTGGTTAAAGGCAGGCCGACACTGCTGTTCGCTACTACTTTGGCGGCCCACACGCCCATGGGCGAGTTAGAGGCAATTTTATCTGCCATCTGCATCGCGGCATCCATCAATTCGCCAAGCGGATACACTGCACTGACAAGCCCAAGTGCCAAAGCCTCCGGTGCTTTGATACGGTCAGTGGTGAACGCGAGTTCCTTGGCTTTGGCGATGCCGATAATCCGTGCCAGCCGCTGCACGCCGCCGTAACCCGGCGGAATGCCGAGTCCGACCTCCGGCAGTCCGAACATCGCGTTTTCAGAACATAGCCGTATATCGCAGGCGAGTGCCAATTCAAGCCCGCCGCCCAATGCAAATCCGTTTACAGCGGCGATCACCGGCATATGCAGCCGCTCAACCTTTTCCATCGCGACATTACCCGCAGCAGAGAACGCTTCGGCCTCTTCGGGATTCATGTCCTTCATCTCACTGATGTCCGCACCAGCAACGAAAGATTTTTCGCCGGTGCCGGTGACGATCAGACATCGGATCGTTGTTGCGGAGATTTCATCAAGCTTCACCGACAACGCATCAATCAGTGCGCTGTTTAATGCATTCAAAGCTTCCGGACGGTTGATTGTCAATATACCCACATGACCCTTTTCTTCGTACAATAGAAGTCCCATATAACTCTCCTTTTACCGATCCGCTTTAGCGTTGAAACGCTGTTCAAAGGCGTCCCATAGCTGGTCGCGGAAATCGGGATGCGCTATCTTTATCAGTGCCCTTGCCCTTTCCCGTACGGTGTAGTAACGCAAGTTAGCAATCCCGTATTCTGTAACGACGTATTCCACATCGTTGCGGCTGGTAGTTACTGCCGCGCCTTGGTCAAGGAATGGCACGATCTTGGATATCTTTCCGCCTGCCGCAGTAGAGGGCATTGCGATGATAGAACGCCCGCCGCGACTGATCGCCGCCGCCCGCACAAAATCCACCTGTCCGCCGACGGCACTGTATTGGGCAGTGCCGATGGTTTCGGCGCACACTTGCCCTAAAAAGTCAATCTGAATAGCGGAATTGATCGATACAAGATTGTCATTTTGCCCGGCGACATAGGGGTCGTTTGTATAGGTGGACGGTGCCATGTACACTACGGGATTGTTATTGACAAAATCGTAAAGTCTGCGTGTCCCCATCAAGAAAGTCGCCACCATTTTGCCGTTATTGAAATTTTTGGCACTGTTGTCTATTACGCCGGACTCCACCAACTCTACCACACCGTCTGAGAACATTTCAGTGTGTATGCCCAGGTGCTTTTTGTCTTTCAGAAACAACAGCACCGCATCCGGGATTGAGCCGATGCCCAGCTGCATACAGTCGCCGTCTTTGATTAGACTGGCGCAATGTCTGCCGATTTCGCGCTCTATATCGGATATGACAGGCGGGGAAAGCTCAGTCAATGGTTCGTCATGCTCCACAATGCAAGTCATCTCCGACACATGTACAAAACTCTCGCCCAAAGTGCGGGGCATGTGTTTATTCACCTGCGCAATGACTGTCCCGCCGTTTTCCATGGCGTTTTTCACAGCGTGAATGGAATAATCCACGGACACGCCGCAACTGCAATATCCATGCTCATCCGGCGGAGAGACGTGGACTATCGCAACGTTCAGCGGCAAGGTGCGACTCCACAGGTTGGGGATTTGTGAGAAATAGCATGGCGTGTAGTCACCATGACCCGCTTTTACAGTCTCACGAGTCTGGCCGCCGATAAACTGTGATATGTGCCTAAAATGCGGCTCAAAGCCGGGTTCGGCGTATGTTGAACCGCCCATCGGCAGCATTTGACAGATTTCCACGTCCCGGTAAGCGTCTTTATTCTCCACTAACGCACGGATGATTTCTTTAGCTTCACCCGCCGCATGGGGCGCGGCCACCCGGTCACCGGATTTGATCTTCTGCACAGCTTCTTTTGCTGTACAGAGACGTTCTTTATAGAGGGATTTCCAGTCCATTCAAGACGCCTCCTACTCCTATTTCACGCCCATCCAGGCGGAGATAACCATTTTCTGTACCTCACTGGTTCCTTCATATATCTCTGTGATTTTTGCGTCGCGCATCATACGCTCAATCGGATACTCACGCGTGTAGCCGTAGCCGCCGAACAACTGCACGCAACGCCGTGTGACATCGCTGGAAACTTCAGAGGCGAACAGTTTAGCCATTGCAGCTAAGTGAGAGTATGGCTCACCGGCATCTTTCGCGCAGGCGGCGCGGTAGATCAACAGGCGGGCGGCGTCCACGTTGGTTTGCATGTCCGCCAGCTCGAACTGGGTATTCTGGAACTGCGAAACCCGTTGGTTAAACTGCACACGGGTGTTGACGTACGGCACTGTCTCATCAATCGCCCCTTGGGCAATACCCAGTGCCTGGGCTGCGATGCCGATCCGGCCGCCGTCCAGTGTCATCATCGCGATTTTAAATCCTTTGTTTTCCTCGCCAAGCAGATTCTCTTTCGGGATTTTGCAATCTTCAAATACCAGCTCTGCCGTGGCGGAAGCGCGGATACCCATTTTGTGTTCTTGTTTGCCAATCGAGAAACCAGGCATGCCTTTTTCGACAATAAAAGCGGATATGCCGCGTGTGCCTTTTTCCTTATCAGTCATCGCAAAGACGACATAAGTTTCAGCGGGTCCCGCGTTGGTGATAAATAATTTTGACCCGTTGAGGATGTAGGAATCCCCGTCCAGCACCGCCGTGGTTTTTTGCATACCGGAATCAGTGCCGGCATTGGGCTCAGTCAACCCGAACGCGCCGAGTTTTGCGCCGGAAGCCAGCGGGACTAAATACTTCTGCTTTTGCTCTTCAGTGCCGAACGCATAGATAGGCCAAGCGCACAGGGAAGTATGGGCCGACACAATCACGCCGGTGGTGGCGCATACTCGGCTGAGTTCTTCCACGCATTGGGCGTAAGACAAGTTATCCATGCTGGTGCCGCCATACTCTTCCGGGAATGGGATGCCCAACAGACCCATTTCTGCCATTTTTACTACGGTTTCGTCCGGAAAGCGTTCATTTTCGTCGATTTCCGCAGCCAGGGGCTTGACTTCGTTTTGCGCAAAATCGCGGTACATGTCGATTAAGTCCTGATGCATTTCATCCTGTTTGAAATCCATATTTAAACCCTCCTAATATTATGTTATGCCTTATCTGCCTTCAGGCGTTTTACTTCTGCAGTCAGCGCGGGGAGCACCTCTAAAAGATCGCCGACAATCGCATAATCGGCGACGCCAAAGATAGAGGCATCCGGGTCTTTGTTGATCGCAATAATGGTGTCAGACTCGCTCATCCCCGCCAAATGCTGAATGGCGCCGGATATGCCGCAGGCGACATACACTTTTGGGCCGACAGTCTTGCCGGTTTGCCCGACTTGATGCGCATGCGGAATCCAGCCCTCGTCCACTGCCGCGCGGGAGGAACCCACCACGCCGCCCAAAGCGTCCGCCAAAGCTTTGACTAACTCAAAGTTCTCCGGTTTTCCAAGTCCGCGTCCGCCGGAGACGATGATCTCCGCTTCTTCCAGGTTTACCATGTTCTCAGCGGCATCCGCGATGAATTCGACTATCTTTGCCCGGCTTTCTGCCGGTGGTTTGACTGTTTCGTTGATAACTTCAACGGTTCTGCTGTCGTCGCGAAGCCCTTTTTTGAATACGCCGGGGCGGACAGAGCCCATTTGCGGCCTGGTGTTTGGGCACTCTATCACTGCCATCAGGTTCCCGCCGAAAGCGGGACGTGTCCATTGGACATTGCCTGTCTCGGCATCAATCGACAACTCTGTGCAATCCGCCGTGAGGCCGGTATGCACCCTGCTGGCGATGCGCGGAGCCAAGTCGCGCCCGTTGGCAGTTGCGCCGAAAAGCACGGTGTCAGGTTTATATTTTTCCACCAACTCTTGCAGCGCGTCAGTGAAAATCTCAGTATTATAATGCGCAAAACACTCATCATCCAGCAGAATTACTTGATCCGCACCGTATGCCATGGCACTTTTTACGGCGGCGTCCGCGCCGCTGCCGATAATCACAGCAATCAGTGAATGACCGATGGTGTCAGCCATTTTGCGGCCTGGCGTCAATAATTCCAGCCCCACGCTTCTGGCCGCGCCGTCGGATGAAGTTTCAATCCATACCCAAATATTTTTATATCCATCCATTATCTTGACTCCTCACTAAACCAGTCCGGCATCGCTGAGCAAGCCGGCTAACTTTTTGGCGGAATCCGCCGCCATCTCTTCTTTTATGATAATACCGTTTTTATTAAGCACGGGTACATACGTTTTCTTCACCCTGGTGGGGGAGCCTTTCAGTCCGCTTTTTTCCGGATCCGCCTTCACCTCGGCAATTGTCAGCACCGGAATCTCAGCCTTGTTGGCGGCCATTTTTGTTTTGATGGTAGGGTATCTCGGCTCATACGGCGGCTTGGTTACCGTCACCAACACAGGCATAGACGATTCCCAGATTTCCTTGCCGTATTCAGTCTCACGCGTGGCGCGGATTTTCGCGTCCTCCACCGTGATGTCGCTGATGCAGGTGATCTGCGGATAGTCCAAATGCTCCGCCAATTGCGGTCCTGTTTGCGCGGTGTCGCCGTCTATCGCTTGCTTGCCGCAAAAAATGATATCGAACGGCCCTTCCTGCGCTTCAACAGCCTTCATCGCCTCGGACAATATGTATCCGGTGGCGAGCGTATCAGATCCGCTGAATGCCCGGTCGCTCACCAAATACGCTTTATCTGCACCGACTGCGAGGCATTCTTTTAACGCTTTTTTCGCTTGATCCGGCCCCATTGACATCACAACGATTTTCGCGTCCTGAGTATCTTTGATTCTCGCCGCCATCTCCAAGGCAAACGCATCAAAAGTGTTCACAATGCTGGGAACCCCTTCCCGGATCAAGGTATTGGTTTCAGGATTGATCTTGATCTCTGTAGTGTCTGGGACTTGTTTGACACACACTAGAATGTTCACGCACATTCTCCTCCCGTAAATTATAGTTGTTTTGCATATCTTCCATGAAAACATTATAAAACTTATTATAATGCGTATTTCATTTCGGCGCAAGTAGTGTTATTCGCAATTTCTACGCATGTTTTGGTACAATTCTCTTGGTTTTAGTATGATGCTATTTTCACCATTCTTTTTTCCATAATTCGCGGTTGCAAATGGTTTCAAACCCGATTGCCGTATAGAATTCCCTTGCGCCGCCGAAACAATACGTTGCACCCAGTGCTTTGGTCTTTTTCATGGCTTCGGTCAGCGCGATTGCCGCCAAGCCCATACGACGGTATTTCGGCACAGTGGCAAGCGGTTCAAGATAAGCGTACTTGTTGCGCTCATCGAACCACATGCCAAGGGCGCAGGCATATTCGCCGTTCGGCGCGACGATGATTGTCATAAGCGACATATCAGCGTGCGGTGCGTTACATACATGTATAGAACCGTCAATGTCATCATCAGGGGTGTCGCCGTGGTCGAAGCCTTTCCAGAAGCAATGCTTCAGCTTCAAATAATCGACATTTGTTCCATCGATCAGTGTAAAACCGTCCGGTAGCGTTTTTTCCACAAACGGATTGGAATAGTTGAAAATCTTGACTGGATCAGAACGAACTAAAATGTAACCGTTTGTTTGCAGCAGTTCACGTTTTGTTGTTTCTTTGTCTGTGATCCAAGTGTTTAGTTCGTGTTTGCTGTCTTTGAATACCGATAGCTCTTTTTCAGCCCAATCCAACAATTCCGGCAGCAACGCTTCATACCCTTTTTGAACATGTAGGTGAGTTCCGTCCATATCCATCTCGTAACAGGCGATGCCGATGATTGAGCCGCTATCTTCCCAAAGCCCGAAACGGTGGGTCATTTTGTGATTGAAATACGAGTGCACATGTGCGTACTCAAAATATTGCGGCAATAAGTGGCTGTTGAGTGTAACGGGATCGTAGGTTTCCTCTAAAAACTTGTAAACTCGTGTGAAATCGGTGATTAGCTTATATCTTCTGGATTGAATGGACATGTTGGTTTCCTCACTTTCTCGCTATAATAATACTTGTGTTTTCTATGATAACATTTGCCACATAAACCCGCGCGTCATCGCCGCTTTGGTGGGGGAAGTCGCCGATATAACGCCAGCCGTACTTTTCG
>WQVW01000087.1 GCA_009785655.1 Oscillospiraceae bacterium
CGCAATAAACACCAGCTTCACCCCGGCATCCATCGCCTCTGTAACCGCCCCCATGATCGCCCCGGCGGGTAAGTAAAATATGGCTGTGTTCGCACCTGTCGCGTCCACCGCTTCTTTGGCTGTGCCGAATATCGGCCTGTCCAAGTGTATCATCCCGGATTTGCTCGCTGATACGCCGCCTTGGACATTTGTGCCATAATCAATCATGCTTTTTACTTGCGCACCGCCATAGCTGCCGGTCATGCCGTATACGATAACGCTGGTGCGTTCATCTACTAATATGCTCATTCCGCAACCTCCCCGGCGCATTTTATCGCTGCTTGGATTGCCTCCCGCGCGTCTTGGAACATTTTTATCCCGGCAACTTCCAACTTTTCCACCGCCGTTTGCAAATCCATATCACGCACCGCGGCGGAAGCAGCACCGATACTGCCGAAAATCGGGACACGCGAGGGTCTGGACTTCAGCCGTGTTAACGTGCTCTCAACCAGCCCGCCAAGTGACGAGGCACTCAACATAAAGCTCATCAACACGACATTGATTGTAAGATCTTCTTCCGCCATATCCAAGACGCCATTCACCGTGCGTTCAAACGGTGTGCCGCCCAGCTGATCTACAAAATTCGCCGGGGCACCTCCGTAGGCTTGGATTGCGTCAACAATCGCCATGCCGTATCCCGCACCGACACTGATAACGGCAATATCCCCACCGAGACGCACCATGAGGTATCCGTTGTCTTTCGCCCGGCGCTCAAACGGATCTTCGTCGTACTCCAGCATTTCATGCTTCGGCGCGTCCGGGTGGCGGAACAGCGCGTAATCATCTAAAATCACTTTCGCGTCACAGGCGCAGACGCCACCGTCAGCCAGCACGCATAGCGGATTTATTTCCATCAGATTCGCGTCCTCTTCACGGAACGCTTTTTCCAACGCACGAATTATTTCAACTGCGCCGACAGGGTCGATCCCTGCTTCACGGCAGAGCTGCGCCAGGGCGTTTGAATCCAACGTTTCATCCGGCGCAAGGTAACGCCGCACAAGTTTTTCCGGGGATTCTTCCGCCACTGTTTCGATCTCAACGCCGCCGTCGGCTGATAGTATCAGCAACGGCTTCCCGGCCACGTCGTCAACGGTGATGCCCAGGTAGAGTTCCTTTGATATATCAACCTGTTCCTCCGCCAACACCCCGGCGAGCCGCTCGCCTTTGAGTTCTTTTGAGAGGAGGTCATAAGCCGCCGCCCGTGCCTCTGCAACATTATTCACAGGCCGGATGCCGCCCGCTTTGCCCCGACCGCCCTGCAGAATCTGCGCCTTGATTACGCATGGATATATCATATCATCAAGCTTGCTGACTTCTGTCTCATCAGCGATATACACAGCCCACGGGACACGGATTCCGTGTTTTGCCAATATTGCTTTGCCTTCATATTCATAGAGATTCAATTGCTATACACCTCAAATCATAGTGATGTACATTATATAATTACCGGCACATCAATGTCAACATGCCCGGGGCGGGCATATGATGTATTGACCGGAATTAAATCCATACAGCCCCATGCAGGACGGCCACAGGCCGCCCCTGCGTGCTGGGATACGGTCAACATAGCATTTAGGAGTGTTGAGCCATGAGTGAGAATACGAACACAACTCACAACGGTAAATGCCCGACTGTCGCCAGCCAGATTGCCACAATCAGCCAGCCTGTAGAAATCAGGCCGTTTGCCACGACCGGTGCTGTCACCGTGGAGTGTTTCGGCAGACCGATGGTAGAGCAAGATGCCAGGTGTGAAAGACGCGGCCATTGCTGTTTTACTATTACACAGCGGATAAGGGTTGAAATACCTGTGGTATTCGGCGCGGAGGTTGAAGTCGGCAAGGATCGTGTAGAATGCGCCCGCCCGAGAGTGGAGTTTGAAGGCGAGCCGCGCAGACCCCGCGATAAGCAAGATTTTGAGGATGTGCCCGAATACGAAACCCCATAATAAAAACGGAAGCCGGACATTTTATGTGTCCGGCTCCGCATTGTTTTAACGTCTATTATCATTAAATATCTAGGCATCTGCCGGCTGTCTGCTGTGATAATTAAATGTCAATCCAGGTACCTGTCTGCTGTCTATGGTCAGCACATCATCGCTTATCGTAAACGTCCAGCTTTCTACCATAATACTGATCCCGGTCGTGATCATCAAGTGATCGTCACCCTCTGTGCGCCATTCAAACTCCTCTGTCATCCACGGGAATCCGCGTGTACCGCGTCCGTCCGCATAGAAAACATATGTATAGGCACCATCTTCATCCCATGCCCATGTACCAACTAACGCTTCCGTGTGCTCCGCCGCAACTGCTTCTGGAATGATTTGTTCCGGAATCGGGTCATCCAGACTGATAATCATCGCCAGCACTTCGTTCACAGACGCTTCTGGGTCATTGCCTGTGATTCCGATTATCCTGCCAAAGCCGTCCTGCACGTTAATAAACTGCCGGCCATAAGCAACCATACCCAGCGGCATTTCCATCACCGTGCCAAAAGAGTACCAGTCGTAATCGCCGATTCTGACGGTTCCGGGGAAATCTAAATTGACGCTGATGCCTGCCCGCTCAAGCTGGTGTACAGTTGCTTCCACGTATTCAGCGGTGGAAATCCCACGCAGGGGGAACATCAGTCTTTCAAAAACAATTTGGACGCTTGTGCCGGTGAGCGGGTTCGCCGCCACCATATCGAATACTGCCACCAAATCGAACATATCCCAAAATTCCCCGGGAATCTCGATGCCGGATATCGCCATTACATCTGCGCCCACGCCCATTAAGCCTGCTATATCCGCATCATCCGCCGCAGACCAGTCGAAAGGCATGACAAACCGAAGTCCCAAGTATTCACTTGTGAACACGTTGCCTTCCCATAGGCCGCGCACAGGGCCGCGTCCCCGGCGTGTGGGCGGTGCCTCATCTTCATCTACCTCATCATAAGCATCTGCTTCGGGCACTTCCGGCTCCGTCGTTTCAACGACTTCTGTGGGTGGCTCAGTCGCCGGGACTTCGGCAGGTGCATTCTCCGCACAGGCTGTCAGTATTGTCAGCATCAGCACCAAAGCCGCCGCCAATGCAAAAATTTTCTTTTTCATTTTTAATTTATCCTTTCATTGCCGCAACTGCTAACCTATCTATTTGACAGAATATCATCATGTTTGCCGCCATGTCAAGCAAAACGGCAGGGGCGCCTATGCCCCTGCCGTTTCAAGTTCTCTATATTGTCACGTATTCCTGCTGCGTCATTTCGCTTTTGGTGAACGCTATCTCACCGTCTTTTGCCGCAATCGTCACGTTGTCACCGCTTTGGATGCTGCCGTCCAGAATTTTTTCCGCCGCCACATCTTCAACGGCGGATTGTATCGCCCGTCTCAAGGGTCTCGCACCGTATACAGGGTCAAATCCTTTTTCCGCCAGCAGTGCCGCGGCTGATTGGTCAACCGTCATGTGAATACCGATGGTCTCCATGCGGGACGTCACAATGTCCAGCATTTTATGGCAGATTTCTTGAATGTTCTCCTCGCTGAGCTTGTGGAATACAATCGTGTCATCAATCCTGTTCAAGAACTCCGGTTTGAATACACGCTTTACCTCTTCCATTACCAACGCTTTCAGCTGTACGGACGCGGCTTCCGTGTTATCCCCATTGTCGGCGGCAAAGCCTAATTTCGTGCGGTTTTCGGTGATATTCCGCGCACCGATGTTAGACGTCATCACGATGATCGTGTTCTTGAAATCTACCCGGCGGCCTTGTGAGTCGGTCAGTATCCCGTCTTCCATGATTTGCAGCATGATGTTAAACACATCTTCATGCGCTTTCTCGATTTCATCGAACAGCAGTACCGAATACGGCCGTCTGCGCACTCTTTCGGTCAGGTGTCCACCCTCGTCATAGCCGACGTATCCGGGCGGTGAGCCGATGAGCTTGGATGTGGTGTGCTTTTCCATGTACTCTGACATATCTACCCTCAGCATGGCATTTTCGTCACCGAACATCGCCTCGGCAAGGGCTTTGCACAGCTCCGTTTTACCCACGCCGGTCGGCCCCAGGAACAGGAATGAACCGATCGGGCGTTTCGGGTCTTTCAGCCCGACTCTGCTACGGCGCAGTGCTTTCGCCACCGCTGTGACCGCCTCATCCTGGCCGACCACACGTTTGTGCAAATCTTCTTCAATTTTCAGTAGCTTCTCGCCTTCATCCTGGGTGATGCTTGTCACCGGAATCCCGGTCCAGCCGGATATGACTGCCGCGATATCCTCCGGTCCCACGCTGCCTGAATTGCCGCTTCGGATATCTTCCCAGTTCTTGCGGGATCGCTCGATCACTTCGTTTAATTGCTTTTCTTTATCTCGCAGGCCGGCGGCACGCTCAAAGTCTTGGCTTTGCACGGCGGCCTCTTTTTCTTTTGCCAGTGCCTCTTTCTGTGTCTCAAGGTCTTTCAGATCAGGCGGCAATTTCAAGTTGTCAATTCTGACTCTGGACGCGGCTTCGTCAATCAAGTCAATCGCCTTATCGGGCAGATATCTGTCATTGATATATCTGCTTGACATTTTGACGGCGGCATCAATCGCCTCGTCGGTGATTTTCAGTTTGTGGTGCGCTTCGTATTTATCACGCAGGCCGATCAAAATTTGTACCGACTCATCCTGTGTTGGCTCTGCCACCGTTACCGGTTGGAATCTGCGCTCTAACGCCGCATCTTTTTCCACGTGCTTTCTGTATTCATTCAGTGTCGTCGCGCCGATAATCTGCATTTCTCCGCGACCTAACGCCGGTTTGATTATATTCGCCGCGTCAATCGCGCCCTCGGCCGCACCTGCGCCGATGATTGTGTGCATTTCGTCGATGAACAGGATGATATCCCCGGCTTTCATCACTTCTTCAATCGCCGCTTTGATTCGCTCTTCAAAGTCGCCGCGATACTTCGTTCCGGCCAACATGCCTGTTAAATCCAGCGTGACCACGCGTTTGTTCAACAGCGTTTCCGGCACGTCACCCGATACAATGCGCTGCGCAAGTCCTTCGGCGATCGCCGTTTTGCCGACGCCGGGTTCGCCAATCAACACCGGGTTGTTCTTCGTCCGGCGGGAGAGGATTTGTATCACACGCTGAATCTCGTTGTCTCTGCCGATGACAGGATCCAGCGCACCGTCTATGGCGGCATCCGTCAAATCCCGGCTGAACTGATCCAGCGTTTTGGTGTCAGTTTTTTTATGTTTGCCGGCAGATTGTCTGGCCGGTTTATATTCTCCGCTGCCGAACACGTTGATTATGTCTGTGTAAAGCTTGTTAAGATCCACGCCGGTGACGACAATCAACTTCGCGGCAACGCTGTCATATTCGCGTATAATTCCCATCAGTAGATGCTCTGTACCGACATAACTGTGGCCTAATCTGTTGGCTTCCATCACCGCAACTTCCACGATACGCTTCGCCCGCGGAGTCAGGCCTTGTGTCGGGAGTTCGCCTCTGCCGCCGCGGCCGACGTTTTTTACGATCAGGTCGAAGGTAAGCTGGCTCTCCAGCCCTGCTTCCCGCAGCACTTTTGCGGCCACGCCGCCGCCTTCACGGGACAATCCTAACAATATATGCTCACTGCCGACGTATCCGTGTCCAAGTTCAGACGCGGCGGCTTGCGCAAGCTCAAACGCGTTTTTCGCGCGCTCTGTGAATCTGTCTTCAAATCTCATTTGTATTTGCCTCCTTCAAAATGGCTTAGTGGGCGGATATCGTGCCCTTATTCATCAAGTTCTTTGATTTTGTCCCGCAGCTGCGCCGCTTTCTCAAAATCATCGTTTTCGGCGGCGACACGCATGGCTTCGCGTATCGCGTTGATTTCACGCCGTTTTTTCATCTCTTCGTCGATTGCCTGGGTTTTTTCAATCTCTTCGGAAATCTTTCCGGCCTCATTTAGTATACCCATCTGCGGCCGCTCTGCAAACTGCCGCGGCGCAAGAAATCCGAACGCAGAGGCAAATCCACCTCTCCAGCCGGAAACGCCGGGGAAAAACCCGTCGTCCATGTGGGCACCTGTGAACATTTGCCCCATATCGATACCCGATTGCCGGGCACACTCGGCGCATAATCTCGTCTCGGTTACCGCACCGTTTATATTAGATGAATAGTGAAAAGTGACTTCGTTCTTTCCGCAATGTTGACATTTCATGTTTTATACCTCCTGGCGTATTATAGTGTGTTTATCAGCATTTGTTTAAAAATGCTCGCCCGCAGCGTGTCTCGTTGATTCAATTGCGCCGGGCGCAACGCATTGTTGCCTATGGCAGAGAGCATCAGCCTCGCTTGCATTTCAGTAACCGCACCGCCTTTGAGCAGATTTGCAATCAGTGCGGTGCATGAATTGATATCTATTCCGTCGCCAATGGCATTGACCGTGTGCATAATTAGCTGTTCCGGCTCCATCTCAACCCTGGTGATCCTGATAAAACCGCCGCCGCCGCGCCTGCTTTCAACAATATACCCGTGTTCCGGCGAAAAACGTGTTGATATAACGTAATTTATTTGGCTGGGCACACAGTTAAATCTTGTCGCAAGCTCCGCGCGCTGCAACTCCGCCGTTCCGCCGAGTTGATTCAGCATTTCATCAATAAATCCGGCGATGACATCACTTACTCTCATGCCTCTTTCCTCCGTTTGACTTTGACTATCTTTGATCTTTTTTATTATACGCCTTTGCGCCGTCTCTATCAACTTTGTTTTTGACCTTTCCTGACCAATCGCGACTTAAAATTCCCCAGAATCGCACGATTGCTCCCGTTTTCTCAAAATTTCGCCTGTTTTCAGCGTATGCGAGTGCTATTTTCAACCACAGTCTTTTGTTCGTATGAAAACGCGCTAAACCATTGCGGGGGGCGCGTGATCTTCGCGTCCCGCCTTCACCTGTGTCCCCTTGACAAACCCTCCTCATAGCGATATCATAAAACCACTGTACAAAATCTTACA
>WQVW01000088.1 GCA_009785655.1 Oscillospiraceae bacterium
ACAAACGATAGCGAAAATATAGTCATTGTGCTCCTCAGGAAGATACAAAAACTTCTGTCTGCTCTGCCCCAAGCCGACACCGAAAAGCCCACCAGAACCGACCGCGTAAAGTGATTGACGGATTTGGAACCCCCGCCCCAGCGGATCTGCTTCCGGATCCAGCCATGCGCCGATCCGCCCTCCGGCGTAGGAAAATCTGCCGCTTCTGTTCTGCGGCTGTTCCTGCACCATTTCCTGCCCTGCGGATGCGGGCACTTCTTCCACAGGTCTGTGCGCCGGGATGATCAGCAATCCAACAACAGCGATAATCAACACCATGGGTATCACAAACCATCGCAGCGGCGCGCCGCCGGCGAACATCATGATCGCCGTTTGCGCTATGATAATAATCGATGCGGATAAATGCGGCTGGCGCAGTAGCAGCATCACAATTAATCCGGTGAAAAAAACAAATGGTAAGATTCCATATTTGAATGTACGCATCTTTTTTTCAAATCCGCAGATCATTGACGCATACGCCATAATCACCGCAAGTTTTGTAATTTCGGATGGTTGAACGGTTGTAAATCCTAAGTTTATCCAACGTCTTGCGCCGTTGATCCGATCCCCGAAAAGAATAACAAGCACCAGTAAAATGACTGACCCAAGCAGCAGCAACATAGACCACCGTTGCATCATGCTCACGCGTATACGCGACACCAACATCATCAACGCCACACCACTTACCGCGAATACAAGCTGGCGTGAAAAGAATCGCAACGGATTCCCTGACACAATATAAGCCCTGGCAAAACTGGCAGACAACACCATGGTCACACCAATCAGCAGGATAATCAGCGTCAGTATCAGAAACGGCAAATCAATGTTGCCGCGCTTTTCACGTGTTTTCGCATCTTTCTTTGCGTATTTAGAAGACAGTTCACGCGCTTCCCACTGCGGCATGCCATCCGCACCGGCATCTATATATTTGTCAAAATCCGGGCTCATAATCTACCCTCCGTCTTGTATTATCGTTCATTTACTGTGCGCCATTGTTTTCGGCAAATTGTGAAAACACGCGTAAATGATGCAACAGTCTCGTAATCTGGCTATCCTGCGTATCTATAGAAAACGCCGTAATAGGATAGCGCCGCAAACACTGCTGAGACTGCCGTGAAAACAATGAATAATTTATATTCACTCCAGCCGCACATTTCAAAATGGTGGTGCAGCGGCGCCATTTTGAACACTCGTTTGCCTTTGGTCAGTTTAAAATATGTCATCTGTATGATATCGGACAATGTCTCAATAAAATATACAATCCCCAGTGGGATAAGAATAAGCGGCATATCCATCGCAAAAGCCATCGCGCAGACCGCGCCACCTAGGAATAACGAACCGGTATCACCCATAAATATGCGGGCGGGGTGAAAATTGAAAATCAAAAACGCCACCAGTCCACCGGCAAGCGCAGCCGCGAATATACCAAGTGTTGTGTATCCCCACAAAAATGCCACTGACGCATAACACACGGCAACAGGGATAGAAACTCCCGTGGCCAATCCGTCCACCCCATCTGTTATATTCACCGAATTTACTGTCCCCACTATCACAACCGCAGCGAAAGCAAAATACAACGGCTCCGGAATCGGCAGGATTGTATTCACAAACGGAACATATAAATTCGTTGTCAAGTTGCCGGTCAACCGCATCAACAGCACAAATGCCACGGCCACGGCCAGTTGCAACAGAAATTTTTGCCGCACGGTTAATCCCAGATTTTGCTTTTTCTTTAACTTTTCATAGTCATCTAAAAACCCAATAGCGGCAAAGATCAACGCAAATACAAGGACAAATATATGGTTGAGTTGGCCGTCTCTCATTTCTCTGAGTCCCACAACCAGACATGAGACGGTAATTCCGGCGATAAACATAATGCCGCCCATTGTCGGCGTGCCTTGTTTTTTATTGTGCCAAACCGGCCCATCCTCTCGGATAGATTGCCCGGCCTTCATGCGTCGCAGCGCAGGTATAAGCACCAGCCCCACAACAATTGTTACCGCAAACGATATCATAAAAGCCAATACCAAGTCCCAGCTCATTCGTACTTCCTCTCAATCTCACGGGTTGTTCTCAAAATATTCCGCGACAATCTCTCTCTCATCGAAATGCGTTTTCTCGTTGCCGAGTATTTGATAGGTCTCATGACCCTTGCCTGCAAGTATCAATACATCTCCTGATTGCGCATTCTCAAGTGCCCAATGAATGGCCTCTCGTCTGTTTTCAATCACGCGTTTGGGCGTTTTTTTATCTATGCCGGCCAATATATCGTTAATGATCGCGTCTGGCACTTCTGTCCTCGGATTATCTGATGTTATTATCAAGAAATCAGACATTTTCGCCGCAACCGCTCCCATCAGCGGGCGTTTTTCGCGGTCACGATCTCCGCCGCATCCAAACAGTGTCAGCACTCTGCCTCTAGTAAATTCGCGCACTGTCTTGATTATATTTTCCAGCGCGTCCGGTGTGTGCGCGTAGTCTATCATTACGGTAAAGTCCCGCGGCACCGGCACAATCTCCGCCCTGCCCTTGACGCCGCCACATGTCTTCATCACCATTGACACAGTCTCAATATCAAATCCTAACAGCAACGCCGCCGACATCGCTGCCAGTGCGTTATATACGGAAATCATGCCCGGGATATTCAGTTCAACCCTGTGCAGATGCCCGATGGTAAGCGCACAGAAATCCACTTTTTCCGCGTGGAGTTTTATGCTTTTAGCGACGAGATCCGCATCCCCGTTGTCTATCGCGTATGTCATCACCGGGCATACCGCGTTGTCTATCATTATCTGTGCATATTCATCATCTATATTGATGGCAGCCGCTTTGCTGATAGCGAAGAGCGCCGCCTTCGCTTTCGCATAATTTTCCATCGTTCCGTGAAAATCAAGGTGATCCTGCGAAAGATTTGTATACACACCCACTGCAAATGCTATCCCGTGCACTCTGTCTAAATGCAGCGCGTGGGATGATACTTCCATCGCCACATATTCACAGCCTTCGTCGACCATCTGTGCCAGCAATTGTTGTATCTCATAAGACTCCGGCGTTGTCCGTTCAGCAGGCAATGCTTTCTGGCCTATCATGACAGCGTTCGTACCAATCAGTCCAACCGCGCCGCCGGTGCATTTTTCAATAACGTTTTTAATCAGACTTGTCACCGTGGTTTTGCCGTTTGTGCCTGTTACACCGATGATCTTCAGTTTCAACGCCGGCTCATCAAACCATTTGGCAGAAACTTCAGCCAACGCTTTGCGGGCGTTTTCCACCAGAATATACGGTGTTGCGATATCGGGCGGCTGTTCACAGATGATGCATATCGCGCCTTTTTCCACGGCTTGCTGAATATATTCATGTCCATCGCTTTGATACCCTCTGATTGCGACAAACAGCTCTCCTGCTTTCAGCGTCCTTGTATCGAAGCTTATACCGTGGATTTCCATGGCCATATTTGCTTCAGTGTTTACGATATTCACTTTTCCAAGCAAATCCTTCAGTATCATCGCGCGTTCCCCTGCCTCAATAGATTTCCCTCACCCATGCGTGTGCATGAGTATTCTTTAAGTCTCCAGCTGCATCTCCGTGGATTCTCTGTCTATCAGCGTCACCTCAACAATGGTTCCGTAGCTTGTCTGCAATCCTGCGGCCACCGATTGTATTGAGACAATCGCCCTGCTATCCGATTTCGGCACGCCGACTGTTCTGATGAATAATCCGCGCTGTTCAAGTGCTTCCCTCGCCCGCGGGTACGGCATTCCGGAGAGATCCGGCACAGTGACCAGCTCCTCACGATCTCTTGGCGTTTCCGCACCCAAGTATAGCGTCACCCTTGTGCCGGACGCGACCAGCGCGTTTGAGACCGGCAGCTGCCAAGTCACGGTATCAGATTCACCCACTAAGTCAAAGTCGAATCCATGTCTCTCCAAAAGCTCGCTTGCTTCTTCAACGCTTCTGCCTATCAGTCTCGGCACAGACACGTTGCGATCCATTCGTTCTTCATCCGTTAATTGCGATTGAATTTCAAGGTGCGGCAAAATATCTTCCATCATCCTGCCAACGACCGGCGCGGCCATCGTTCCGCCGCCCACCGTGATGCCTGTATTGTGGCTCGGTGTATCCAACAGAACCAGGATGGCTATTTCTGGGTCATCTGCCGGGGCAACACCCACAAATGACGCGATTCGAGCAGTTTCCCCGCCTTCATCCCCTCGAACCAATGCTTCGATATTCTCACTGGTTCCTGTTTTGCCGCCTATTCTAAATCCCGGCACCTGCGCGTTTCTGCCGGTACCATTCGTCACGGTCGCTTCAAGCATTTGGCGCATTATCGCGGATGTTTCGGCACTGACCACCTGGCGCACCACTGTCGGCTCTCTCGCCTCTATTATGTTGCCGGACGCATCAGTAATCTGGCTGACAATGTACGGTTGCATAAGATACCCGCCATTTACCGATGCCGCCACTGCGGTAATCATCTGTATCGGTGTGATTTTAAACGTCTGTCCAAACGAGGCAGATGCCAGCTGCGACAAGTTATTCCCATTGAAAAACACGCTTTCTTCCCACCATATGCTTCGCCCTTCAGCACTGTTGTCAAGCCCTGTTCTATCAAACAGTCCGAAAGCCTCGGCATATCTATAGAACATCTGTGCCCCGACTTGTTGACCAATGTTCACCGTCGCCACATTGCACGAACGCTGCATGGCTTCACTTAATGACAATGAACCATGTCCCGTTCTTCTATGGCAGTGTAGCGGCGTTCCGCGTCCCAGCACATTCATTGCACCGCCGCAGTGGAAACGACTCTCCAGCGAAACCAGGTTTTCTTCAAGTGCCATTGCAAATGTAACAATTTTGAATACCGACCCCGGCTCATAAGTGTCTGACAACGCCTTATTCCGCCACTGGCGATCCTGCGCTGCCCGGTGCTCAACCGCGCGCTCATCATCGTCTGTTATCAACGCCAGCCGTTCGCGTTCCAATTCACTGTTTATGGCCAAAAAGTCATTCGGGTCAAAATTCGGGTAACTCACTATGGCAAGTATTTCGCCCGTCCGCGCGTTCATCACGATAGCCGCCGCACCGTTTTGCACCCCATAATCCGCGATCGCTTGGGTCAGGTGTTTTTCCACAATATACTGAATTGTGGTATCAATCGTCAATGTGATATTGTTGCCATTCTGCGCGTCGAAATAATCTTCGTAATTTGCAAATAGCATATCGGTCTGCCTAGCATTTCTCAGCCGGACAACCCTGCCGTCCACCCCCGCTAAATATCTTTCATAACGCTGCTCTAGCCCGTCTAGGCCTATATTGTCCGTTCCGACGAATCCAAGCACCTGACTTGCCAAGCTGCTGTTGGGATAATACCGTCTTGTGGCTGGTTCAAGATGCACTCCGCGAATTCTGTGTTCACTGATAAACGCACGAACCAGTGCCGCCTCTTCAGCCTCCACCTGCCGCTTGATTGTCTGATATTGTGACTGCGTGTTTGCTGCCCTTTCCAGGATCATTTCCCGGCTGACGCCCAATATCGCCGACAATCCATCGGCGATAAGTTCCGGATCTTCTCCGCGTTCCATCATCTCACGTGGACTGATGAAAACATTTTCGACTGAAGCACTGATTGCGAGCGTGTTTCCGTTCCTGTCAAAAATAGTCCCGCGCGACGCGGTGATTGTTGTCTGTCCCAGTTGCTGCGCCAATGCCCTTCGTTCATAAAACTCGTGATTGACTATCTGCACCTGATACAGCCTGGCCACCAGCATGGCAAACGCAGCGATTCCGCACACTGCCAACAAGAAAAGCGTGCGTCTGAGAATTTGCGTATTCGCCCTTTGAATTGGCTTATTCGCGTTTTTCACACCGTCTGACATACTGTTTACCTCTTTTACAATATCCGTTTCATTCACGGGACAATGTCCGCTTGTAAAAATAATATTATTTCTTACCTGAAATATTCCAGCAACGAAGATAAAAATGCACCAAACCCACGCCATCCGCTCTCTTCGTTCTCCGCCACGATGACTTCTGCCCTGCCCTGTGGTGTGCTTTGAAGCACAAAAATCTGATCTTCATCGGGGTGTGACATGCCAAGCTCATCTCTGGCGCGCCGCTCTATCTCGTTCATGTTAATGCGGCTCATAAAATCCACTTCAAGCCTTCTTGAATCTTCCGCCAGCTCGTTCATCTGCGCATTAAGCCTGCCCGTTTCCGCTAACATGCCTGTGTGGTAAACATGTGCCAGCAACATAAATATCATCAACACAAAAATTGTCACCGCGCCGAATATGGCAAATAACGATATGCTGTATTTGTTTTTTTGTTGCGGTTTTCTTACAGGTCTGGGCGCAGGAACCGCCTGTTCCTGCGGTATCGGTATAGGAATTGCGGCCGGATTCAGCGCAGGTGCCGATGTGCCGTAATCCAAGCCTCTTGAGTAGCCGCTTCTCGCATATCCGGTTGTTTTTGCCGCCTCTACTGCCATAATAACACTCCTATATCTTTTCGGCGATACGTAGCTTTGCGCTTCTCGCCCTTGCGTTTGCTTCTATTTCTTCATCACTCGGGGTGATTGGTTTTCTCGTTATCAATTTCAATGAGGGTGAAAACCCGCAAATACAGACCGGGGCATCTTTGGGACATATACATCCGTTCACGCGGGCGTTGAATGCGTTTTTTACTAGTCTGTCTTCCAACGAGTGGAAACTGATCACACATAGTCTCCCGCCTGCTTTCAGCTTGTCCGGTGCCTCCATCAGCATTTTTTCTATCGATCCAAGCTCATCATTCACAGCGATTCTCAACGCCTGAAAGCTGCGTTTTGA
>WQVW01000089.1 GCA_009785655.1 Oscillospiraceae bacterium
AAATGCTGTGCAAATGCGACAAGATTTCCAAAAGTCAAATCTGTTTCAACATAGTTAAGAAAAATGCGGATAATGTCCGTGTAACCTATAGAGTCACTGCGTTCCAGAATCTGTTGTGCGGCAGTCTCTAAAAAGTTCTGTTGAGTCCCAATTCTGCCGATATCTCCACTTGCAAATCCCCTGAACCTCACAATGTCCAGGGCTTCCCTGCCATTCAGCCGTTGAAGTCCCGGTGAATAGACGCGGGCAAACTCTTCATGACTCATTCTGACAGGTATGTTGAATTCCACACCATCGATAGCATCTACAAGTCTGATAAAAGCCCTGGTATCTACAAGCAGATAGAAGTCTACCGGAAACCCAAGGAGATTGGCAAAATAATCAATGGTGGAGTCCATGACCATTTCATGGCGAAGTTCCGGATCTGTTTCTCCACGATGCCTGTGTCTCATATTTGCATATATCGAATTTGCTTTTCGTACTGACCAGTTGACATTGACCAGCGTATCGCGCGGGATACTTACCACATTCATCGTATAGTTCGTCGTGTCGAAACTAACGACCATGATTACATCGGTCAGCACATCACCTAAATCGGTTCCCAGAACCAAAAATGTATATTTTTTCAAATTACTGTCGGGATTATCGAGCAGCGGATCTGCATTGTCCTCACCATAGGGGTCACTTGGATTAACGGAGTTTGAAGCCCCTGGAGAACGAGGGGCATTCCGTCGCCCTGCACTGACGTCAGGCAATATGACCTCTGTCTGCCACCAATATGCGAAGAAAACCGCGCCAGCAGTGAATATAAGCAGAATTAACGCAATGACGATCCGTAGAACCTTGCGTTTTTTTCTTTTCACAGGTTTGTTTGGCATGTGGGTTTCGCGTTTGGCAACGTTATTGCTCAAATGCCGCCCGCCTTTTTTTCCACCGAATAATTTCATATCTTAGCCCTTTCTCTGTGCGTTGTCAATGCTGATGATTCTGATTATCGCGCAAATCATTCAGCGCGTCAAATGTCGTTTGGTTCGGAGTTATTCCGCGGGACTCCATATCTTGGATGCTCAGTTCAAGCCCCATTTCCATTGCTTTGTCAAGATCTTCATAAGCCAGTGAACGCAAAGTATCTACACCATCGAAATCTCTTGTCGGCTCAATATAATCGGCGAGATAGATCACTTTTTCTAGCGCCGACATATTTGCCCGGCCAGTTGTGTGCCATAAAATTGCGTCCGCCACTGTATCTGATACGCCGAATTCAGCGTACGCCAATGCTGCGCCGGATTTTGCATGAAGCAATTTTTCCTCGCCTTTCGCAGTGCCGGACGGGACTCCATATTTTTCAAGAAGCATTACATGCGCCTCTGGTTTAAGCTGTTTTGTGATATCGTGCAGAATCGCCGCCTCACGCGCGTCATCTGCGTCAACGTTCCAGCGCGCGGCCAGGCGAAGCGCTTCCGCTTCACAGCCGGCAACATGCGGAATCCTGCTTTGTTTCAACATTGAATAGGCGCGGCTCCGCAGCCAATGCCAATCAGGCTTCGCGCCGTAAAGCCGGTTTTTTATTATATATGCATAATTTGTATCATTGATATATTTAAATCCCTCACGTTTTGGAAGCAAGTCCCGCAACTGTGATGAAGAAATTTCAATAACATTATTTGTTACCGTTTCAGTATGGACGTTAAACCGCTTCTGTATACTCCGCGCATATGCTGTGATGTCTGTCAAATCATCCGGCCCGCGCGAAAAAACGGCCGGAATGGCTGTTTTAAGCAAAGTGTCACTATCTTGCCACGCATCAAGGGTCAAATACATATCTGTGCCGATTAAAAGGAAAAGTTCAGCGTTTGGATAGGCTTCGTGTATCGCTTCAATTGTATCAACAGTATAGCTCACGCCTGGTTTCATGGCTTCGATATCTGATACAATTGCCGATTCTAATTCCGCAAATGCCGTGCGTGTCATATGTATCCGCATATCGGCGGGCGGCGTATCATTGGGCAGCGATTTGTGCGGAGGGATGCCTGATGGAACCACAATCAGCGTGTCCAGTCCAAGCTGGCGCACGGCCGCCTTTGCGGAATCCACATGCCCGATATGCGGCGGATTAAAAGTACCGCCGAAGATACCAACCCTCACCTAAATCACTAACCTTTAACTAATTTTATGCGTTTCTCTTTCGGGATTTCCCTGTTCTGTTTATAAAGCACAAACCGCGAACCGATAACCTGCACCGGTTCCGCGAGGCATTCACGGCTGAGCGTATCCGCCGCCTCTTGCGCGGTGAGGCCGGATGCCTCTAAAACCCTGCCCTTAATAAGCTCCCGCGCTTTCAATGCGCCGGATGCCTGAGTAATCACATTTTCAGTGATACCACCCTTGCCTATCTGGACGATGGTGTCTATTGGATTTGCCATCGCGCGCAACTGCGCACGCTGTTTACTATTTATCATATTTACCTCTTTTTTCAAGTAGTGAAACAAACGCTCTGAGCGCCGCACCCCTATGTGAAACCGCGTTTTTCTCCTCCGGTGACAGTTCGGCCATGCTTTTACCCGTGCCTTTCACCAGAAACACCGGGTCGTATCCGAAGCCGCCGGAGCCTCGTGGTGCGTGCAGAATCTCGCCATGGCACTCGCCTTCTGCCGATATAATTTCGCCGTCCGGGGAAGTACATACGATAGTACTGACGAATTTAGCGTCTCTTTGTTCCATATTTTCCATTTTTTTCAGTAGATACGCGTATCTTTCGCTGTCGCTTAACGCCTCACCGCCGAAGCTGCTGGAGTATACACCTGGCTCACCGCCCAGCGCGTCTACCATCAATCCGGAGTCATCGGCAATCGCCGGCAGGCCGGAAGCGGCGCAGACGGCCTGGGCTTTCAGCAGCGCGTTTTCCATGAAAGTTGTGCCGATCTCTTCAACTTCCAGGGCGAGCCCAACTTCAGCTTGGGACACGCCTTCAATGGAGCGTGCCGCCAAAATCTCGCGCATTTCACTTATTTTGCCTTTATTGGCGGTTGCAAGTACAAATTTCATTCCAGTATTGCCTCCGTGAATTCCCGGCCGTTGAACGCTATCAAATCTTCGGCCTTTTCGCCCACACCGATAAGTTTTACAGGAACCTGCAATTTGTCGGCAATCGCGAAAACGATGCCGCCTTTCGCCGTGCCGTCGAGTTTGGTCAGCACCACACCGGTGATCGCCGCGGATTCTTTAAATTGCCGGGCTTGAATAAGCCCATTCTGCCCGGTTGTTGCGTCCAGCACCAACAGCGTTTCTCTATCAGCACCGGGGAGTTCTTTATCTATAATCCGGCTGATTTTGTTGAGTTCGTTCATTAGATTCGACTTGTTGTGCAGCCGCCCCGCCGTGTCGCAGATGACAACATCAATCCCGCGCGCTTTGGCGGCGTTCAGTCCGTCGAATATAACCGATGCAGGATCCGCCCCCTCATCACGCCGGACGATATCAGCCCCGGTGCGTTCTGCCCAGACGGAGAGCTGCTCCCCCGCCGCCGCGCGGAACGTATCCCCGGCGCACAGCAGCACTTTTTTACCCTCGGCCTTGAACTTCATTGCGAGTTTGCCGATGGTTGTCGTCTTCCCGACTCCGTTCACGCCGATGACAAGAATCACCGATGGCGTTGTATCAAGCGCGAGCCTGCCATCGCCGACATCAAGGAGTGCTGTTAAAATATCACGCAATGCGTTTTTGATCTCATCCGCGTTTTTCAGGCCGTTTTGGCGCACTGTCTCACGCAGTTTTTCAACCGCGTCACAGGCTGTTTCCACGCCGAGGTCTGCGAGTATCAGCGTCTCTTCGAGCTCTTCAAAAAACTCGTCATTTGCGCCGGTAAACGCGCTGAACATCCCGCCCAGCTGCGCTGTTACGTTTTTAGAGGTTTTGGATAACCCCTCTTTAATCTTGCTGATAAATCCCAATTAAACGTCCTCCCGAAGAGATACAATATTGCCGAGATGCCGCTCAGCCTCGTCAAGGTCAATTTTTATGATACTGGAAACGCCAAGTTCCTGCATGGTTACGCCGTACAGCACATCCGCCTCTTCCATCGTTCCGCGACGGTGTGAGATGACGATCGTCTGCGAATTTTTTGATATCCTGCGCATATGTTCTGCAAAACGCATGATATTCGCATCGTCAAGTGCCGCTTCAATTTCATCCATGACGACAAACGGTGGCGGTCGCACACTCAGAATCGCAAAGTATATTGCAATCGCGACAAACGCTTTTTCGCCGCCGGACAACAGCGTAATCGTCTTTAATGATTTCCCCGGAGGCTGAACCTGAATTTCAATCCCGCACCCTAATACATCATTTTCGTCTTCTAGAATAATCGAAGCATGTCCGCCGCCGAAAAGCTCTTTGAATATTTTTACAAATTTCTCATTGATTATTTTGAACTCGCGAATAAAAATCTCACGCATGTGCGCAGTGATTTCATCAATGATGCCGACAAGATCGGCTTTCGCCTTTTCCACATCGTCACGCTGGGTAGAGAGATACGTATAGCGGGTGTTTATTCGCTCAAACTCATCGATCGCGCCGATGTTTGGATTGCCGAGTTCAGATATCTCGCGCTTGAGTTTAGAAATGCCGCGCTGCGCTTCCGCCAAATTTTCGACAGCAGTGCCGATTTTCTTAGCGGATAGTCTGCTTAACTCATACGTGTCCCAGAGTTTATCGACGATTTGCTTTTCTTCCATATCCGCGGCCAGTTTCTTTTGTTCTAACCGCGCACACTCGCGCTCTAAATCCAGAATCTCGCGGTTCTTTTCTTGAATGGCTTTGCCTTGAGAAACGCGTTCGGCTTCGATCGCAAGCTTTTTTTCGCTGAGTTCTGCAAGCTTTTGTTTTTGTTGCGCGATCTCGTCGGACACTTCGGTTGATAAACGCTCTTTTTCCAGAATTTCTGCGCGTATTTCGTCGTTTCTGGTGTTCAGTGAATCAATGGTCTCCAGTTGGCGCTGACGGCTGCCGGACATTTCATCGCGCAGGGCGGACATTTCAGAAACAGCTTTCGACAGTGCTTGCCTTTCCGCATCCAGTGAAGCCAGTTGCGCCCTGAGTTCTGACAGCTCGATATTCACACGTTCCCGCGCTTGAGTCAGCAGCTCTTGCCCTTGGACAGATTCCTCAATCTGGCACTTTATAGCTTTGGCTTCTGCCTCAAGTCTGGAAATTTCTGTGCGGGACGATTCGGTTTCGCTGTTGTTGGCCTGGATTTTTTGATCTATCGAAGAAAGCTCTTTTTTCAAAGAGGTGATCGCTTCACCGGCGGCGGAGATAAGCGCGGAGCTGTGAGATTCGCTGCCCTCTTGTCTGATTAGCGCATCTTCCGCGACACGAAGCTCACCCAGTGCCGTTGAGAGTTCATATTCGGCGGCGTTTTTTTCGCGGACGCGTTCGGCCAGCTCCGCTTCCGCCGCTGATAAATCGTTGGTGTTTGTTTTTATACGTTCGGCAAGTTGTTTAAGCTCATTCGCGCGGGAGATGACACCGGCGTTAGTCACCGATGATCCGCCAGTCATAGATCCGCCGGTGTTTACAACCTGTCCATCGAGCGTGACGACCCGGAATCTGTTTCCATGCTTTTTCGCGATTCTGACAGCACTTGTCAGATCGTCCGCAATTACCACGCGCCCCAGAATGTTTCTGTAAACGCCTGCGTATTTGTTATCATATTCAACGAGGTTGATGGCCAAACCTTCAAATCCGGGGTCGCCTTCAATTTCCTTTTCATTCAAGACGCTGCCGTTGATTGTTGAAAGCGGCAAGAATGTAGCACGTCCGCCGTCACGGCGTTTTAGGTAGTTTATTGCCGATTTGCCGTCTTCTTCGGAGCTGACAATAATATGCTGCATCGCGGCACCGAATGCGGTTTCAATCGCCACTGAGTACTTGTGAGGTGTTTTGATCAACTCCGCCGCTGTCCCGTGGATATTTTTTAAAGCACCGCGTGATGACTCCTGCATGATCAGCTTTACGGCTTTTGAATAGCCCTGATAATCCTTTTCCATGTCGGAGAGCATTCCGTGTCTGGCTTTCAGCGTTTTAAGCTCCAGCGACAGCCTGTTAACCGTCTCCCCTGCCGAATCTGCCTTTTTTGTACGGTTTTGCGACTTCAGCTCCAGCCCGGTGATAACGTTTTTGAGTGACTGTGTGTCCTCTTTAATTTTCACAAGCTCGGCAGTGATTTTTTCGTGTTCCGCCGTTGTTTCGACAAGCTTGTGTTCCGCCGTTGAAATGTCTTGTTTCACGGCGATATCTCTGTCATAAAGTTCCTGCACTTGGGAGGCTAACGCCGAAAGACCGGCTTTTTGGTCATTTAGTGTGTTTTGAATCTCACTCTCATGCTTTATTAACCCACTCAGCGCGTCCGAGGATTTGCCTGCCGAGCCGGAAATGTCAAAAAGTTCGGAAACCAGCGCATTTGTGTGTGTTTCCAGACCTGTCTGCGTCTCTGCAATTTCGCTAAGTCTGCGCTCGCGCTCGTTAATCTGCCGCCCCAGGCCGTCTTGCTGCCCATCCTGATTTTGCAGCTCCTGATTCAAACTTGCAATCTGCCCCAGGTTTCCCTCAAGCTGGGACTTCAGCACGGCGGCGGCACTTTCAAGCTCACTTAAACGCGCTTCTGCCGCGGCGCGCACATCTCTCGCTGAGTCGGACTCAACATCGCATCTGCGCATTTTCTCTGTAATAGATTCGGATGCCAGTATGCTCTCATCAAGCGCACGCCCGGCGGTATCCAGCGATTGTTTTGCGGAGCCGTAATCGCTTTGCGCTTTTTCGGCGCGTTTAACCAAATCGTCAAGCTCACGCAGCC
>WQVW01000090.1 GCA_009785655.1 Oscillospiraceae bacterium
AAATCGGAATTTACAAGGATAAGACTGCCTCTTGAGATATCAGCGGGTGTCATTTGAATGATGGTGGTGATGGGTTCAATATGTTCCTCGGATATATCAGCGGGGTCGGCGGTATTTATGGTTGTGCTGTTTGCATTGGACTCATACTCCTCACCCCTGCCGAATAACGCAAAAATCAGTGAAAAAAGCGCGGTAAATAGCAGGAGCAGCAGTGCGATAAGCATAGGTAGTTTTATTTTTCGTATCTTTAGTTCCATTAAAAATTCCCTCAAAGGCATTTATGTAGTTTATGCTTATTCTATCCGTTCACGCGTGACATCGTTGATCCATTTTTTGCTTCGCACTCGCCGGAACAAGAGTGTTGTTCGTACAAGCTCCTCTAGCAAAATAGCGGAGTAGACAACCGCGAGACCGGCACCGATGACAAGGCCGGAAACTGATGCCATCGGCAAAGCGAAAAGATACAGCGCGACAACATCAATATACATCAGTGCCTTCACGTCCCCGCCGCCGCGGAGGATGCCGATGCCCATTGTGATACTCAAAGTCCGCATCGGTATGATAATCGCGAGGATGGTAAGCATGGTGTTTGCGGCACTGGCGGCATCCGGAGACAGATCAAAAAGCGGATACACAAAAGGCTCCAACACCGTGAATCTGGCAATCATCAGCACAGCACCGGATACAAGGCCGAGAATGAACGCAAGTGAGACAAGGGACTTTGCCTTGCTTTCGATCGTGTCTTTGTGTCCGGCACCGATTTCGCGCCCGATAATAATCGCTGTGGCATGGCCGCTGGCAAAAACGGCAACGGAGAACAGCCGCTCTAAATTCCCGGATATATTAAAGGCGGCCAAAATTGTGCGCGCGCCGCCCATATGGCCTAAGATTACCGGATAAAGCATTGCGCCAAGTCCCCACAATGCTTCATTCAGCAGCACCGGCAGTGAGTATTTGACAAAGTCTTTAAACATCGTTATGCTCGGTTTGAGTATCAGTTTTATTTTTAGCGGAAAGCGTGAGCTGAAAAACGCGTATACCACGATGATAACAACTTCTAATGATCTGGCCAAGAGGGTGGTGATCGCCGCGCCCTGGATGCCCATCGCTGGGAAACCGAATCTGCCGAAAATAAGTACCCAGTTCCCCAGTACACTGAAAACAGAGGAGATAGACAACACAATCACGCCGAATCGCGGATTTTCCATACTGCGCTGGTAGCCTATGTAAACCATGCTGATTGAGTTGAGTACCTGCGCAAAGGTGACAATCCGTGCGTACGGCGCGGCGATTTCCACAAGTGCGGCGTCGTTGGTGACGAGACTCAATATCTGATGCGGGAAAGCGGATAGGACAAGCGCACCGGTCAATGTGATACCGATCGAAAAATATAATGCGATGCCGAGTATACGATTGATGGCGTCAGTGTCGCTTTTGCCCCAATATTGCGCGACGAGTATCCCCGCGCCGCTCTGCACCCCGAAAGTGAAAATCATGAAGAGAAACAACGGAATGATCGCGGTGGTGATCGCCGCGAGATATTGTTCGCCAAGCATACCAACCATGAACGTGTCGGCCAGCATGACGGTTTGTGTAATCAAATTTTGCAGCACCATCGGTACCATCAGGGCGAATACGCCGCGATAGAACCCTTTAGACTGTTGTCTTAATGTATTTATCATCAGAACTCCTATGTATTCAAAGCGCTCCGGGCATTATATACTTTTAATCAACATTCCGCAAGACAGGAAATGTTTCTGCTGATTTTTATGTTACAACGAGTTGTCAGATCGGCATTTGTATGATATATTTTGAGAAAATGAACAAGGGAGGCAAATCATGAAAGTAATATTGGTTAACGGAAGCCCGCGCCAAGAGGGATGTACATACACCGCGCTGATGGAAATCGCCGGCGCGTTGGAGAAGCACGGGGTGGAATCGGAAGCGTTCCAGCTGGGGACTGAGCCTGTCCGAGGGTGCATCGCTTGCGGAAAGTGCTGGGAGCTCGGCCAATGTGTGTTCGATGACAGTGCCAACGCGTTGGCGGCGAAGATTGCGGCGGCGGATGGGTTAGTTGTCGGTTCGCCGGTCTATTACTCCGGGCCGAATGGGGCGCTGTGCGCGATGCTTGACAGAGTATTTTACTCATCGGCGAAGCACTTCAGGCACAAGCCTGCCGCTTGTATTGTCAGTTGCCGCCGAGGCGGTGCGTCAGCCGCATTCGACAGGCTGAATAAATATTTCACCATCTCGCAAATGCCAGTGGTTTCATCGCAGTATTGGAACGCCGTACACGGATTCACGCCCGATGATGTGCGGAAAGACCTTGAGGGACTGCAGATCATGCGGACACTGGGCAACAACATGGCTTGGCTGCTGAAGAATATCGCGGCTGGGAATCCGCCCCCGGCGGCGGAAGCGGAACGCATGTTTACCAGCTTCCCAGATGGGAAGTAGTAGCGTGCGATGTCGGAGACAATAGTATGCTGACGTTAATAATAGGCCGCGCCAATGCCGGGAAAACCCTGTTTGTGATGGATGATATAAAGCGCAGAATGGCAGCGGGTGAAGATAACCTGTATCTTATTGTGCCGGAGCAGTATTCTCACGATGCGGAGCGGCGGCTTGTTGAAATCTGCGGAGATACACTGCCGCTTCACGGCGAGGCGTTGAGTTTTTCACGGCTCGCCACACGTGTTTTTGCGGAAATGGGTGCGGCGGGAATGCAGGAGCTTGACAAAGGCGGGTTGATCCTGGTTTTGTATCGCGCATTGGAAGAAATCTCTGCCGAACTGCGCGTTTTCGGTGCGAAGGCGCGGAAGACTGCGTTTTTGGAAAAACTGCTTGCCGCCGTCCGTGAATTCAAAAGCCTGAACATATCGGCCAATGCGCTTGCGCAGTTGGCGGAACAGGTGGGGGCGGGCAACCCGCTTTCTGATAAACTGCGGGACTTTGCGTTGATCCTCGGTGCATACGAAGGCATTATACACTCTCGCGGGGTTGATCCGCTCGACAGGCTGACGAGGCTTGCCGGGCTTATTTTGGATAGTACGCTCGGTGACGCGGGGTGTATCTATTTCGACGGATTCAATGACTTCACAGCCCAGGAAATGCGTGTGATTGAAGCACTGTTGCAAAAAGATGCCGAGCTCACAGTTTGCTTGACCTGTGATGAGCAATACAACGCGTCTGACGAGGAGGACGAGGTGTTCGCGCTTCCGCGCGAGACACTGTCACGCTTGCGGAGATATGCTGATGAATACGGGGTTGAGGTCAAGACAATCACAATGGAGTCGCGGGAAAGCAACCGTGTGCGTGGACTTGTGCACTTGGAAAAGAGTCTCTTCGGGCAAAATGCGGAGCGTTTTGCCGGGGTGTGCCGCGATATTGAAATATATGCTGCCGACACATCTTATGCGGAATGTGAAGTGGCCGCCGCTGTGGTTTTGGAGCGCGTGAGAAGCGGCTTGCGTTGGCGCGATATCGGCGTGATGGCGCGGGACTGGGGCGCATATGGCCCCATATGTGAGAATGTTTTCACCAAATATGGTGTGCAGTTTTTCTCCAGCGGCAGGGAAGATATTTTAAACAAACCGCCGTGCGCGCTAATCAGCGCGGCACTTGAGATCATATCTTCACGGTGGGAGTATACGGCCGTTTTCAAATACTTGAAAACAGGGCTTGCAGGGGTTTCACTGCTCGATTCGGCAGAGATAGAGAATTACGTTATCAAGTGGAATATCCGTGGCGCTATGTGGAACCGCGAATGGACGCTGCCGCCGGATGGCGAAAATGCGGAGCAATCGCTGGAGCGCTTCAACGACCTGCGCCGCGGGATTACAGCACCGTTGCTGCGTTTACAAGACGGCATAAAAGGCAGCACCAGCGCGGAGGAGAAGCTGAAGACTTTGTACGCGTTTTTAGAAGAAATAGAATTACCGTGCCGTCTTGAAGACAAGGCAAATGCGCTGGAGAAACGCGGAGAATTGCGCTTGGCCGATGAATACGCGCAGCTATGGAATGTCTTGAAAAACGCAATGGAGCAGATGTTTCGGATACTTGGAGACTCATCCGTCAGCGCAAGTGAGTTCAAGAAGCTTTTTGAGCTTACGTTGTCACAGTACGACGTGGGTGTGATACCGGTATCGCTCGACAGAACGGCACTTGGCAGCATGGCGATGAGCCGCCGCCGGGATTTAAAGTGCTTAATCGTACTTGGTGCGACTGATGACAATCAAATTCCGCCAGGCAACAGTGCTTTTACGGACAGTGAGCGGGATGAGTTGATACAGCTGGGGATGGATATTCCGGCGGGATTTGAGGATCGGCTGAGAAGAGAGTTGAATATGATATACTCAACGCTGACACTGCCGTCTGAAAAGCTTGTGGTCACGTTTCCGGCACTCAGCCGTCCGGCATTCTTCGTCAAGCGGATATGCGCTGTGTTCGGGATAACGCCGATTGCGCCGCGCAGAGAGGATTATATGACAGCGGCAGAGTTGCCATGGCAGGAACTTATAATGCTGTCCGAAAACAAAAATCCCGCAGTGATAGCAAATCTCTCATCAGCGGCGGCGGAAGGCTTATACGGGAGAGAGATGGCGTTGTCTCCGTCTCGCGTGGACAAGTATTACGCTTGCCCGTTTGCGCATTTTATGCACAGCGGATTGCGATTAAAGCGGCGGGAGCCGCAAATGCTCAACGCCGCGGAGGCCGGGACGTTTATACATTACGTTCTTGAGGGCGCATTGCGCGAGATAAAGGCGGGTGCGGGATTCAACAATGCAGATGAAGCACTATGTCGGGACATTGTCTTGCGTTTGACCGGGCAGTATGCGCAAGACGAGCTGCATGGATTTGAGGGCAGAAACGAGCGGTTTATCCACCTATTCAACCGCATGGGTGAAGATGCATCGCGTATCGCTGTTGACATGGTGGGAGAACTTAAAAATTCCGACTTTGCGCCGTTAGACTTTGAACTTGCATTTGGTCAAGGCGCACAAAAGTTGCGCGGAATCGCCGACAGGGTGGACGGCTGGGAGCATAACGGAAAGCTGTTCCTGCGGGTGGTGGACTATAAGACCGGCAGAAAATCTTTTGATTTGTCAGCTGTTTTGCACGGGCGTGACATGCAAATGCTGCTATATCTGTTCGCCCTGAAAAACTCCGGACAGTACAGCCAAGAGATATTGCCTGGCGGAGTTTTATATGTCCCGGCGAGAGACGCGATACTAAAGTCGGCCAGACACGCAACCGATGAAGTACTGGCAAAACAACGGGCGCGGGAACTGCGCCGCCACGGCCTGATTTTGGATGACCCCATGGTTCTGGATGCGATGGAACACGGCGAGGCGAAGCAGTATCTGCCGATGAAAATCACGAAAGACGGCATCACAGGGGACAGTTTAGCAAGCACTGAGCAGTTCAGCCTGCTGGAACGGCACGTAGATCACATGCTGCAAAGCGCGAGAGATGAGATGCTCAATGGCAGGATTGACCGTAGTCCATATTATAAAAACGCCGCCGACAACGCCTGTTTGTATTGTGAATACAGATCGGTTTGTGCCTTTGGTGAGCATGAGGCGGATACCAGGCGATATGTCAGGAAAATGAAAGCCGAAGAAGTCTGGCAGACACTGGGGGATGATGACGATGAATAAACACGGACTAACGCCAGAGCAGGATTCCGCGGTTCAATACGAAGGCGGGCAGCTGCTTGTATCGGCGGCGGCTGGTTCTGGTAAAACAAAAGTGCTGGTTGAGCACCTGCTGCGCCATGTCGCAGGCGGTGAGAGCAATATCGACGAATTCCTCGTGATCACATACACCCGTACGGCTGCGGCGGAGCTGCGCGAGAAGATATTGGACGAGTTATCGGAGAGAACGGCACAGGATCCGGGGAACAGGCACTTGCGCAAGCAGATGTTGCGCTGTTATAGTGCGCCTATCGGTACGATACACTCATTTTGCGCCGATATTTTGCGGCAAAATGCCCATCTTACCGCGTTAACGCCGGATTTCCGCGTCGCTGAAGAGAGTGAGACGGCGATGATAAAGACTGAGGTGCTGGACGATGTATTAGACAGAACTTACGCATCCGGCGGCGAGAAATTTAAGATGCTGGTCGATACGTTGTCACCGGGGCGAGACGATTCGCGCCTGATCCGGATGATACAGGATACGCACGCAAAACTGCAAAGCAGTCCATCCCCGCGACAGTGGATTGACGCGCAGATTCAGCTATTATCAATGCCGGGAGTTTCAGATGTGTCTGAAACAATATGGGGCAGGCATTTGTTAGATAGGGCGAGAGCCACGGCTGAATTTTGGCTTATGGAGATGACCGATGTAAGAGCGGAAATAAGATCGCTGCCGGAGTTTGACAACGCATATGGCGCGAGTTTTGAAGTGACGATCGCCGGGATAGAGACGTTTTTGGACGCGATTGACACCGGCTGGGATGCAGCGCGGCTGGCTGCCAGCGTTGAGTTTCCACGGGTGCGGCCGATATCGGGATATGAAGAATTCAAAGACATCAGGAACAAATGTAAGGACGAATTAAAAAAATGTTCAACCATCCTTGGAAACAGTTCGCACGAACTTATTGAAGATATGCGTGCGATTGCCCCTGCGATGACAGTGTTTTTGCGGCTCGTAGAAAATTTTGACAACGCATATTCGGAAGAAAAGCGCCGACGGGGATTGGTTGATTTTTCTGATTTGGAGCATCTCACCCTCAATCTTCTGCGGGATGAAGAGACAGGGGAGCCGACGAAATTGGCGCGGG
>WQVW01000091.1 GCA_009785655.1 Oscillospiraceae bacterium
CCGTCCCAAAATTCCAATTGATAACTTGCGCTTTTAGCTGTATTGTGGTATTATACTAAGCTGTGTGAGCACATTGGCTCGAATTCTGCGACACGAGCTGTTTATAGATGTTCTGAATATGAGGTGAAACAAGTGGTAGAGGTTGCTGTGCTTGGGTTCGGCATTGTTGGTTCCGGTGCCGTAGAGGTGATTGAAAAGAACTCGGCCGAAATAACAAGAAACGCGGGCCAGGAGATTCGGGTTAAATATATTCTGGATGTGCGGGATTTTCCGGGCAATCCATATGAAAGTCTGTTAGTAAAAGATTTTGATATTATTGAACGCGACCCCGATGTCAGCGTTGTATTAGAAGCCATCGGCGGTGTCGGTGTGGCTTTTGATTTTGCGAAGCGGTCATTGGCAGCCGGGAAGAGTTTTGTTACTTCAAACAAAGAACTAGTCGCGAAACATGGGTATGAACTTTTGCAGCTGGCCGGTGAAAAGGGCGTGAACTTCCTGTTCGAGGCCGCGGTCGGCGGTGGGATTCCGATCATCAGACCGGTGGCGCAATGTTTATCGGCGAACAAGATCAATGAAATTTACGGCATACTAAACGGCACGACCAATTATATATTATCAGAGATGGAAAAAAACGGCGCGGAATTCAGTGCCGCATTGGCAGACGCACAAAAGAAAGGCTATGCAGAGCAAGACCCGACCGCCGATATTGAGGGGATCGATGCTTGTCGTAAAATTTGCATTTTGTCGTCCTTGGCATTCGGCAAGCACGTTTACCCGGACTTTGTGCCGACGGAAGGCATTACCGGTGTCACGACAGATGACATGCGGTTTGCTGATTCGTTGGGATATAAAATCAAATTATTGGGGCGTGCCAGGGCTGTGCAAGATAAAATTGCAGCGTATGTTGCACCGCATTTGGTGAGTGTTGATAACATCCTCTCCGGCGTTTCCGGTGTGACGAACGGCGTTGTGGTGCGGGGCAATGCTTCCGGCGATATTGTATTTGTGGGTGCGGGGGCAGGCAAATTCCCGACAGCCAGTGCGGCGGTGGCTGACGTGATTGACGCAGTGAAACACATGCACGCGAGAAAGCAGATCAACTGGCAAGACGGCAATGAATCCAACACAGTGGATCCGAAAGTGTTGGAGTCATCGTGGTATATCAGAACGGATGCAGAGAAGAGCAAGGTCGAGCGGGAGTTCGGCGAAGTAATATTCGCAGAATCTGCGCCGGGTGTGACGGCTTTCAAAACAGCGGTGATGAGCGGGAAAAAAGTGAATGATATTTTGGCGCGCGGAATCCACGCGCTATCGATATTCCGCGTGATAGGCGATTATTAGAAGTCCGGAGGAAAATAAATGGCGCTGATTGTACAAAAATATGGGGGCAGTTCCGTGGCGGATGCCGCGTGTATACAACGCGTGGCGTGGCGGATTGCCGAGTCTTATACGGAAGGGCATGACATGGTGGTTGTCCTCTCCGCACAGGGTGACACAACGGACGATTTGATCGCGAAAGCGAATGAGATAAACGAAGCACCGTCCAAGCGGGAAATGGACATGCTGCTGTCCACGGGAGAGCAGATATCTATTGCGCTGATGGCGATGGCGCTGGAGAAACTTGGCTTGCCGGTGGTATCACTGACCGGGCGGCAGATTGGTATGCAGACGGACGAAAAACATGGCGCTGCCAGCATAAAAAAAGTCGCGGGTGAGCGGATAAAAACAGAGCTGGACAGGCGCAGGATAGTGCTTGTCGCCGGATTCCAGGGCATTAACAAATATGACGACATCACAACGCTTGGCAGGGGGGGGTCTGACACCACAGCGGTGGCGATTGCTGCGAGCCTGAATGCGGATGTATGTCAGATATTCACTGACGTGGACGGCGTATACACCAGTGACCCCAGAAAAGTCCCCGGTGCGCGGAAGCTGGATGAGATTACTTACGATGAGATGTTGGAGCTTGCATCGCTCGGTGCCCAGGTACTGCACAACCGCTCAGTCGAAATGGCGAAGCGGTACGGCGTGAAGTTAGAGGTGCTGTCAAGCTTTGAGAAAAAGCCCGGGACAGAAGTCAAGGAGGTAACGAAAGTGGAACAGGAAAAAATAAGCGGCGTGGCGAAAGACACGGACATCGCGAGAATTGCCGTCGTCGGTGTGAAAAATGAACCGGGGATCGCTTATAAAATATTCAGGTTATTAGCCCGGGAAAATATCAATGTTGATATTATTCTACAGTCAATAGGCAGGGGGCATGAACTGTCTGAGACGAAGGACATAAGCTTCACCGTTGCCAGAGCCGATATGGATCACGCGGTGGCAAAGCTGGAGGAAAACAAACAGTCGCTGGGATATTCTGAAATCAGCGTAACAGACAAAGTGGCCAAAGTAAGTATCGTTGGTGCTGGGATGATGGCAGCATCTGGCATCGCCGCCTCTATGTTTGAAGCGTTGTACGAGGCGAAGATCAATATTGCAATGATATCAACCAGTGAAATCAAAGTCTCCGTTTTAGTGGATGAAGCCGATGCAGATCGTGCCGTCCAAGCAATTCACGCCAAGTTTTTCGAGCGTTAATTTAAGAATATACGTGCCCCGTAAAACCACCGCGACGGGGAATAAAACCCTCGTCTTTAGCCCTCTTTAGTAAAGAGGGTGTCGACCGCAGTCGGCGGGTGTTTTGGTTCCCAAACACATTTTGAGCATTAGAACCAACGAATTTATTTTTAGGAGGTTTTCTATAATGACAAAAAAAGAACAATTTCTGTCCGTGATGAGAAACGAAAAGCCGCAAAAATGGTTGGGCTACGGGTTCGAGGCCTTTCCGAAAGTCATGTTCCACTGCTTTATCGACCCCATTTCTATTTGGGATATCCTGTTCATCTCCGGTGAAAAAGTCATCGACAACTGGGGTGTAGAGCATCGTTATCTCGAAGGTGACCCAGGCATTATTCCGATGGTCAATGATCAAAACCAGGTCATCAAAGACATCACAAAATGGCGTGACTATGTCACATTCCCGGAATTCCCGACAAACCTTGACTGGTCTGACGCAAAAAAGCAAATCGCCGAAATTGACAGGGACGAGTATCTGGTCATGGTTCCCACATTTAGAGGATTGTTTGAGAGACTGCACTGCCTAATGACATTTGAGGAATGCCTAATGGCGATGTATACCGACCCCGATGAGGTGAACGAGTTCTTCGCCGCGTACACAGACTGGAAGCTGAAAGTGGTAGAACAGTTGATAGACGAATTGCAGCCGGATGTACTTCACTCTCACGACGACTGGGGATCAAAAGACGCGCTGTTCTTTTCCCCGGATAAATTCCGTGAGCTGTTGAAGCCGCATTACGAAAAGATTTACGGCTATGTCAAAAAACGCGGTGTGTTGATTCAGCACCATGCGGACTGCTACATCACAGGGATTGAAAAAGACATGGTTGATCTTGGCATCGACATGTGGCAGGGTGCGCTGCCGTCTAACAACATTCCGTTGATCCAAAAGAACACCGGCGGCAAAATGTTGATCATGGGCGGCATTGACCAGGGCGTGATTGACCATCCGAAAGGCGTAGTGTCGGAAGACACCATCCGCGCGGAAGTCCGCAGAGCGATTGACGAATATGCCCCGGGCGGCGCATTTGTGCCATGTATCGGCAGTATCACATGCCTGAACGATTGGGTGGACGAAATCGTCATCGACGAGTGCAACCGCTACGGTGCGGAGTGGCTGAAAAAGCACGGTTAAGATCACAAATAAATAGGGATCAGGGGCGGCCGATGGCCGCCCCTATTAAAATGCAATATCTTTTTATCTTAACCGCTATTGAAAAATCATGCGGAATTGTATATAATGCTCTATATCGCACGTTGGGGGAGATAGGTATGTGCAAAATAATCGTCGTCTCCTCCGGAAAAGGTGGGACGGGGAAGACGACCACCGTTGCTGCGGTGTCATCGTGCTTGGCGATGCTTGGCGCACGGACGCTTTGCATGGACTTTGACATAGGGTTTAATAATCTGGACTTGTATCTGTGCATGTCAGAGTTTGCTGTGTCGGATTTTACTGACGTACTGGAAGGCAGAATGGAACTGATGGACGCGTGCTGCGAGTCTCCGTTGATTCCCGGTCTGTATTTTTTGAATGCACCGACAGACAAAAAAGAGACAGAGAACATTGATGTTGCAGACATGTTTGCCGCTGTCAGAGAACATTTTGACTACTGCGTGATTGATGCGCCGCCCGGGTTCAATGCCGGCTTTGCACTGGCACACGCGCAGGCGGATATGTCGATCATTGTGACAAACGGTGAATTGCCGAGCATTAGGGATGCACAGAAGACCGCGGATATTATCAGAGACATGGGTGTCGCTGATATCAGGCTCTTGATCAATCGTGTGCGTCCGGCGAACTTTAAAATTTTGCAGACAACGATTGATGACATAATTGACACAATTCAAGCGCGGCTGATCGGCATTGTGCATGAGGACAAGCATGTTTTTCGTGCGTTGCATGAGCATAAGCCACTGATACTGTACAAAAAACGCCGCGCGGCATATGAATTTTCAAACGTGGCGAGAAGAATAATGGGAGAAGATGTTCCTTTGCGCAAAAAGGGTAAATTTTCTTCATAGGGCATAATAAATAATAACTTGAACATGCATATAGAATTTTTATTACTAAATGAAAGAAGGCGGCTGTAGTGAATATCGCTCTCATGGCGCATGATGGGAAAAAGGAACTGATGGTGCAGTTCTGCGTCGCTTATTGCGGAATATTGGCCGGACACTCCATTTGTGCGACAAATACGACAGGCAGGCTTGTGATGGAGGCCACCGGACTGCCGATATCGCTGTATATGTCGTGCAATCAAGGTGGCAGCCAGCAGATCGGCGCGCGGATCGCGTATAACGAACTTGACATGGTTCTGTTCTTCTGCGACCCGGCGAATAACGCGGCGGACTATGCGGACAGTGTGATGGAAATCGCGCGGGCGTGCGACCAGCACCAGGTTCCGTTTGCGACCAACGTTGCCACGGCGGAAGTACTTATCCACGGCCTCGCCAGAGGAGACTTGGACTGGCGGGATATTGTAAACCCTAAGACGTAGAGAATAAAACACCCGCCGACTGCGGTCGGCACCCTCTTTGCTAAAGGGGGCTGGGGACGATGGACGAAGATGTCTCTACAAACCCCCTCGTCTTTGCCCTCTTTAGTAAAGAGGGTGGCTCCGAAGCGCCGGGTATTTTGTCTCGCACGGAGGATAATAATGAAAAAAATCAAGCCGCGCACATTATCGGGGTTTATGGAACTCATGCCCCAAAATCAGGTGTATTTTAACGAAATGGCTCAAAGATTGCGAGAATCTTTTTCGCTGTATGGGTTTACTCCGCTGGATACACCACTGATGGAGGCTGCTGAAATTCTGCTCGCCAAAGGCGGCGGGGAGACAGAGAAGCAAGTCTATCGCCTGACAAAAGGAGACACCGATCTGGCCGTCCGGTATGAACTCACAGCTTCGCTGGCGAAATACGTGGCGCTGCATCAGGGCAGTTTGACATTCCCGTTCAGGCGATATGAAATCGGCAAGGTGATGAGGGGTGAGCGCGCCCAACGCGGGCGGTTTCGGGAGTTCTATCAGGCCGATATCGACATCATAGGCGATGGTAAACTGGATATAATCAACGAGGCGGAGATTCCCAGCGTCATTTACAGAAGTATGACCGCACTGGGACTGCGCCGATTTGTCATTCATGTGAACAATCGTAAAGTGCTCAACGGATTCTTCGAGATATTGGAGATATCCAATGCTACAGAGGCGATGCGCGCTGTCGACAAAATTGAAAAAATCGGGGAGCAAAAGCTTACAGAGCATTTGACCACAGATGTGGGTCTCACACATGTGCAATCGGCGGAGCTGATTGCACTCGTCACGCATCAGGGAGATCCGTTTGAAGCGTTGGATAAATACAGAGGGCGGAATGAGACGTTCGACATTGGCATGGATGAGCTTTCCGCGGTTGCGCGGTATATGTCTGCATTCGGGGTGCCGGATACGCATTTCAAGATAGATATCTCAATTGCTCGCGGGTTGGATTATTATACAGGCACAGTATATGAAACGTTTTTGGAAGATCACCCGGAAGTTGGGTCTATCTGTTCCGGTGGGCGATATGACGAGCTGGCGGAGTATTATACCGACCGAAAGTTCCCCGGGGTCGGCATTTCAATCGGTCTGTCGCGGTTGTTTTATATCCTGCAAGAGCAGCAGATGCTGAATCCAGCCGTCCTATCCGCGCCGGCTGACGTGCTGATAATCCCAATGACGGAAGATTTGTCGCACCCAATCAGTCTTGCGACGCAAATGCGTGAAGCCGGATTGCGCGTTCAGCTTTACAGTGAGGACAAAAAGTTCAAATCAAAAGTCGCTTACGCCGATAAACTGGGGATTCCGTATGTGGCGTTTCTGGGTGAGGATGAGATAAAATCCGGACAAGTTACAGTGAAAGACATGCGCTCTGGTGAGCAAACGCAAGCCTCGGCGGGTCTAATAATTGCCGGACTCGCGGAGAAAATAAAAATCCAGCGCAATGCGCCGCCGATAGCGGAAACTAAATAAAAACATGACAATAGGGGCGCACTATGGTGCGCCCCTATTGTAGTTGCATCAAAACAAATGCAATATTTTCTTTAGTTTACAGTTTCTTTAAATTTAATTCACACAAAGTACGCATTATGGCGTTATTATAAGTACAAACGGAAGC
>WQVW01000092.1 GCA_009785655.1 Oscillospiraceae bacterium
AAGGGCGGCAATTTGCCGCCCCATAGACTAACCTTTAATTTCTATAAATCCGCTGATGATATCGACCGCTTCTATGACGATGTCATCCGGCGCGCGCTCTATAAATTCGACACTGCGTTTTTTCAGGTTTAATACCTTGGCTTGGCTACACATCACAACGCCGGGTGTTCTTGTCTGTTCATCCAGCTTTACATCTAAAGGCCCTGCCTTGTCTGTATTTACGATCGGGCAGACCATCGCCGATGTTCTGACAAAATCATTAAACATGTTGCTGCTGACCACAAGCGCCGGTATATACTCTTTTTGCGTCAAGCCCGCGTGCGGCTTTATCCAGATGATGTCTCCCTGTCTTGCGTGATAGGCCATTAAAAAACCTCACCCTTAACCGGCGGGTCAGTATCCCATTCTTCCAGGGCATACTCACCCTGGAACCCGGCTAATCTTTCTTCAATCGTTTGGTGGATCGTATCTTCATCTTTTTTTATTTTCACCGTATTCGGTGCGGAAAAACCATCGATCAGCTCACGCATCGCTTTCGGCGAGAGGAGCGGATTGCCGAGACCCTGTTTTTTGGAACGCATAAAAAATCAACCCCTTATCCGCAGTATATACAATGCGGCAACGATTATCAAGCTTTTTATTTGCCCGACCACGGGCTTAAAGGAGGACTCACATGCAAGAGAACATATCAACAGACAACCACGAAGCAGAGGATACGCTTTGGTACACCGACCAAGCGGCTGAGGCAGAAGGCAATGATGACTGGGACGAATCTGACACGCCGGACACACCAACGTCCGAGATGGAGGAAAGTCTCTACAAACTCAAACACCTGGGGCGGGAGTATAATATCCCGCTGCCGGAGGTGATCGCGCTGGCGCAGAAGGGAATGGACTACGACAGGATCCGCGCACGGGCGGATTCGCTGATGCTGGAATCCGCCGGATCGACGGGCGCACCGCCAAACCAGGAGGGCACCCGCCGGGACAGCGAGATTTTGGAGTTCATCTCCGTCTATCGCGATGTCACGCCGGAGGATATCCCGCCGGAAATCTGGGAAGAAGTCAACCAAGGCAGGTCGCTGCTCTCCGCTTACCAGGGCTATGAAAATCGGCAGCTGAAAGCGTTGATTGAGGCGGGTACGAGGGATCAAGAAAACCGCCGGCGCTCCACCGGCTCCCGCGCCACTGCAGGCAACTCGCGTGAGCGGGGCGAAGTGGAGAGCGACTGGTATGGCGGACAATTGTAGGGACGACTGCTCCTGCATAGCCGCTGTGAAAATCAACAACACGAAAGGATGAAACATATGTCTACAATTAATTACACAACCAAATATTCTCCGCTGATTGCGGATCGTTTTAAATTGCAATCATTCACCGACAAGTACGCCGGGAAGAAGTTTGACTTTGACGGGGCGCAGACGGTGATTGTCTACACCATCGACAAAGTCACGTTGAACGACTATAACCGCACAGCCCCGCAGGCGCGGTTCGGGACGGTGAACGAACTCGGTGACACCAAGCAGGCGATGACGCTGACGCAGGACAAAGCGTTCACATTCTCCATCGACCACGGCGTCAATGCGGATCAGCTGAATATCAAGCACTGTAACGAGCAGCTGAAATCCAACTGGGACGAGGTTTGCACGCCGGAAATTGACAAGTATCGCATTGCCAAATGGTGCGATGGCGCAGGAATAACCGCCACAGGCTCCGCGCTGACCAGAGAGAACGTTGTCGAGACGGTTCTGCGGGCGTCTGCCGAGATGTCGAACAACTTTGTGCCGAAGCAGAACCGTGTGCTGTTTATCGCGGAGTCTGTATACATCCTGACCAAGTTGGCGCAGGAGATTGTCGGTATCGACACGCTGGGCAAAGAAGCGGTGTCGAACGGTGTTGTCGGCAGACTTGACGGCATGGATATCGTTGCAATCCCGGATACGTATCTACCCAACGGCGTGAGCTTTTTGATTAAGCACAAGGATGCAACGGTTGACCCGATGAAGCTGAAAACCCTCCGCGTGCAGAAGAATCCGCCGGGGATTGATGGCGACGTGGGTGAGTGCAGATTCTACCATGACTCGTTTGTGCTGGACAGCAAGGTCAACGGCCTGTACCTATACACGGCGGTTTAGGCCGATGGCGACAGCGCAACACATATTCAATCTCAGCATGGCACTGATGGATGAACTCAGCATGTCAGAAGGGAATCCAACCCACGCTGAAACACGGGATTACCTGCTGCGGACGTCGAAGATTTTGACAGTGCTATGTAATGAGATATACACACTCTCTGACACTTGGGAGAAGGCAGAACCCGGAACCCGCCCGGTATACGCAGAAGTGACGGACATGAATCAGACCTTAGATCTGGACAGATTTATCACCGACACGGTGCTGCCGTACGGATTGGCAGCGCACCTGTTGGCGGAGGAATCGCCGCGGCTGGCCGCGTTCTTCCTCCAGCGGTATCAGGGGCTGATTTTCAGCTACGGCGGTGCGATTCCAGTGGAATCGGAACCGATACGGGATGTGTATGGGCAGCGGTTTGTCAATTGATAGTTGGCAGTGTAGGGGCGCGCTTTGCGCGTCCGTACATCCTAAAAACGTGGATGTGCCCCAAGAACAGACGGCCGCAGGCCGCCCCTGCATGATGCATCTACGACCCCCACGAGAAAGGAGGCAGCCCATATGGCAAGAATACAACAGAACCCTGACGTCAGCGTCCTGCGGATCAACAGTTGGCTGGGCGTGAACGAACACCCGGACGGGGACACAGAGCTGCGACCCGGTGAGGCGGCGGAAATGGTCAACTTCCGGATAACGAAAGACGGGAATCTGCAACTACGACCCGGCATGAGAACGGTACATTCTGCGCGGGCGTGGCAAGGGCCGATTCGCGGCGTGTGGCGCGGGCGGGTGAAAGGAGAACTTGTGACCGTGTTCGCCGCCGGCGGCAGGATCTGGGTGTTTGATTTTGGCACGACTGAAGCGACGGAGATCACGGATGAGACAATCACAGACGGTGCGACGACGTTTTTCGGATTTGCGCGGAAATTGTACATCATGACAGGACATGAGTACCTGGAATGGGACGGCGAAAATCCAGTTCGGCAGGTGGAAGGATATAGACCGCTGATCAGCGTATCGCGGCATCCATCCGGCGGCGGGACGGAGTTGGAGCAGATCAACAAACTCACCGGCAAACGGCGTGCGCGGTATTCACCGACTGATGGCATCCGCGCCTATCAATTGCCGGAGCGCAATATAAAAAGCGTGGATTATGTCCGCGACCTTGCCGACGGAACGGACATTGATGCGGACAGATTCACGGTTGATTTGACAAACGGCACGGTCACATTTCACTTCACGCCGGCGAACGGAATCAACACAATAGAGATCGGCTACACCGCCGGGACAGATTTCCGCCGCGAGGTGGAAGCGAAGCGATTTGCCGAATTCTTCAATGGCGGCGCGGATAACCGTGTGTTTATCTACGGGGACGAATCCAACAAAGCACTGTATACCGGGCTGGACTCCGCCGGGAATCCGCGGGCGGACTATTTTCCAGACTTGAACGTGTTGGATGTCGGTACGGCGAACACGCCGATCACGGCGATGATCCGCCACCATGACAGGCTGGCGGTGTTCAAGACCGACAGTGCCTACAGCGTCCAGCACGGGGTGATTAATCTTGAAGACGGCAGGGCGGTTCCGGCGTTTTATGTCAGCACGGTCAACCGGTCAATCGGCAATGCCGCACCGGGACAGGCGGAACTTGTGCAGAACAACCCGCGAACGCTGTTCAACTCCGCCGTGTATGAATGGAGCAATCAGGCGATTCAAACGCTGACGAACGATTCTAGGCAGTCACGCGTGATATCCCGCCGTGTTCACGCCACGCTGCGTGCGATGAACCTGAAAAACACCGTGACGTTTGATGATAACGAGCGGCAGGAGTATTACATCATTGAAGGCGATGTCGCCGTGGTCAACAGCTATATGACCGATACGTGGTTCATCTACCGGGATTTTGACATATCCCATCTGTTCACAGTGAACGGCGGGCTATATGGGACAACGCGGGATGGAGACATCGTAAGCATATCACGCAGCCACACCAGTGACAACGGCCGGGAGATCAGCGCACGGTGGATATCCGGTTCAATCGCGTTCAACAGGGATTGGCAGCGCAAATTCGTCTCCCGCCTGTTTGTGACGATGAAGCCGGAGGCAAAGTCGTTCATCCGCGCCGGAATCCGCACAAACAGGAGTCAGCAGATCGCGCAGACAGTGAGTCAGGGGCTAATCACATTCACAGACGCGAATTTCAGGCATTGGAGTTTTGGAACAAACCGCCAGCCGCAGACACGACGGCTGCGAATCCGCGCGAACAAGCTGACATATCTGCAGCTGGTGTTTGAGAGCAGATCAGATTGGAGTACGGCGACAATCCTGGCCGCCAGTATGCGTGCCATGTATTCGGGAGACGCGCGGTAGGGACATGTCAATTGCAACACCCCAACAACAAAGGAGTTGATCAACGTGAGTATACAACGATTAAAAGAAGACCTGAATTTTATCTCAGCGTTATCAGATGAGCCGAATTCTGTGGATGGGCTATCGGCGGATGCGCTGAAAGCCAGGTTTGACGGGGCGGGGAACGTGCTTAAAGATTACATCAACGACTCCCTCATACCGGACGTAGAGCGGGAAATTGTCGCCGAGACAGGACGGGTTGTCATCCAAAGCGGCAACATGCCGCCGGGCGGGGCGGCGGGTGAAATACTGGCCAAACGGTCAGACAAAGATTTTGACTGGGAGTTCACAGCACCGCCGAGGTCGGGCGCCTGGGCACTGCTTCAAAGCCGCACAACCGCCGGGGAGTACACATGGACAGCACCGGATTTGCATGGAGACGGACAACCATATGAAATCGGGATTTTCATGGTTGGCGGCGGTGGCAGTGGGGCTGTCGGCGCGGTGGGGGCGATCGGATCCGGTACCGCCAACCACCAATATTTGGCGTGTTCCGGCGGTGCATCGGGTCAGACGCGGGTGCTGTATAAGACGGTTGTTCCGGGGACGAATTACACGCTGGTTGTCGGCAATGGCGGCGCACCGGTGGAGGTGCTGAATATCATCGCCAGTACCGGTATCGTGATTAACGGAAATGACGGAGAAGCCAGTGCATTCGCGGGGATCAGCATACCCGGCGGACAGGGCGGCATCGGTCGCTGCAGCACCGGCAATACGAACATCGCGGCACCGGGTGCTTCCGGCGGACAGGGGTCAGATGCGGTGTCGGCGATGGTGCGGGATTTTCCGACCGCCCTGGTACCGGGAAATGTACCCAACATCCGCCTGACTGCGCCGTCCCGCGGGATGGCGACCATGCCGCGGTTTATCCATAATCATACCGCCGTGGTTGAATCTATGGGACTGATGCCGGGTGGCGATACCATTCCGGCGATGGCATTGAATCCGTTCACCGGCGAATATCTTTTGGGTGCGGGCGGCGCGGCCGGGACGTTCCAGCTAGGCACCGGGGCAGCCGGGCGCACCGGATGGATGCAAGCGGGTCACGACTTCGGCGATGACCTGAAAGCAGGCGGCGGTGTGGCACGGTGGAGTGAAGTGATGCAAGACGCGATCGGAGAATCTGCCACGGCAGTCGGCAGCGGCGGTGGCTCGGCGGCATCATACTGCCAGCTGGGCAGGGTCGCCGCGTCCGGTGCCGGTGCAGATGGTGCGATATACATTTACGCAAGGTGCCGCATATGATGAAGAGACGGCAGTCCCCCGGGAGTCGCTGATATGGTCAGCTATATAGTCCCGGCGATATCGGCGATTGTTGTGGCGGTCGTGGGCGCGCTGTCCGGGGTTGAGTTTAATCGCCGCCGGAATCGGGATAAGCGCGCCGAAAAGCGGGTGGAAATCCGCATGGAGGAAAGCCGCTTGTCTATGGAGATGATCTCGGCGGCAGCATCCCTGTGCCTGGCCACGGCCTCCGCCCTGGAAAACCAAAAGACAAACGGAGAAATGCAGCGGGCGAAAGAGAACGCCCTGCACGCCCAGGAGGAATATGTACGCTTCTTGAAAAGAATCGCCTCTCGCCAGGTGGCGAAAGTTTAACAAAGGACGGGTAAATGAAAAAGTTACTGGAGAACATTGCGAATCTGGTCAAGGTAAAAACGCTTGTCACGCTTGCGGTGGTATTTGTGTTCATTGTCAAGACGATGAGAGGCGACATTGAGACAGACAGTATCATGTTTATCGTCGGTACCGTCACGGCCTTTTACTTCGGCACTGTGACGGAAAAGAAGTTGTAGGGGGGATGTTCTGCCGCCAGCGACCCATAAGAATGCGCCGGGGTTGCGGCATAACGCAAAGGGGACGCCGTCCTCGGCGTCCCGCGGGTAAAACACCCGCCGACTGCGGTCGGCACCCTCGGGACGTAGCGGGCAAAGATGAGGGTTTTCTTTGAGGTGACTCCGTCTTTCGTCCTCCGTCCAAAGCCCCCTTCGCGCACGAATGGGGGAAGGGGGATGACCTTGGTGGGAGGGATCAATATACAAAACGAGGTGATATCAAATGGATGCACAAGCGGCAAAGATCATTGCCACGGCGCGGGGACATTTAGGTGTCCGCGAATCCCCGCCGCACAGCAACAATGTCCGATTCAACACGGCGTATTACGGCAGGGAAGTATCCGGCTCCGCATTCCCGTGGTGTGT
>WQVW01000093.1 GCA_009785655.1 Oscillospiraceae bacterium
GCACCGATAACATTCAGCCTATTAGTCCAATCGGCCATGCCTGCGCGGATACGGGCGGCGGAGTTGATCAGGGTGTATTTTGAAGCGGTCGGTATCATTGTGACGGTGGAATCTATGGAAGCAGACACCATCAGTGTCCTTGTCTGGCCTGGATTTGATGTGTCGCAAAGCGGGGAGTTTGATATGGCAATGTGGGGTTGGTCAGCCCCTGTGCAATTGGATCCGCGCGCGCCGATCAGACTCGGCATGTCCGATCCGATTCATGGAGACTTGAATCTGTCAAATCTGGTGGACGATGCGTTTGACAAGCTTTCGCGTATGTATATCAATACGACAGATCCGCTTGAACGGGCGGCACTCTCCCAGCAACTGCAAATCCAGCTGGCAGAGCTTATGCCGGTAATCAGTTTATGGCATGACACGCTAAATTTTGCAGTGAATATCGATCACTACGATGGCTGGGTTTTTCAAAATGCCGTTGGTGTGATCAATAGGTTCTCATTTTTGCCTTGAAGCAGGGGCAATCTGTAGGGGCGAACTGTGTTCGCCCGCCGTCCGCCCTATGTATAACGAGACGTCCTCAACGCCCCGTTATACAAGCAAACGGAACAGGTAAACGGGCGCATATTGTGCGCCTCTACAAGAGGTGAAAGCTATGCGGAAAAAATTGATCTGGTACCTGATTCTGACAGCCGCTGTGGTTGTCATCAATTTTTTCCTGCCGCGCATGCTGCCCGGCTCACCATTGCGGACGCTGGGCGCGGATGACACAACTTTGACGGAGATTGAACGGGCGCAGATATATCAAGCGTACGGTCTGCATTTGCCGATGCATCGGCAGTTCGGTGTATATCTGCGGTCATTGTTTACCGGGGATTTAGGCGTGTCATTTTCCAGAAGAGCGCCGATCACAACGATTTTAGCCGCCGCCCTGCCATGGACGGCGCTGTTGTCGATAGCCAGCACGATAGTTTCGCTGATTGCGGGTTCGCTGTTGGGTTCACTCTCCGTGCGATTGCGGCGACGCGGGCGTGATGTGCCGTTTATTTTGACAGTGGCATTGATCGGTTCTTTCCCCGCGTTTTGGGTGGGGATGGTATTGATCGCGATATTCGGCGTGAATTTGGGGGTTCTGCCGATCTACGGTGCGTACAGTATGTGGAGCGGGTATACGGGAATCCGTCATGTGCTGGACGTTTTGGCACATATGGTGCTGCCTGTGGTGACAATGTCAGTGGGGTCGCTGATGATATTTTTTACCACCATGCGTGCGGGACTGCTCTCGGTACTGGGTGAAGACTACATAAAACTTGCCGACGCGCGGGGGCTGTCCCGGCGGCGGATTTTGTTTTTCTATCAATGGCGGAATGCGGTGATCCCGGTATTCACAGTGCTGATGATGCATTTAGGATTTGTCATCAGCGGATCAATTATTATCGAGGCCGTGTTTTCTTACCCCGGTCTTGGCACAGTGCTGTATCAGGCAGTGCTGGCAAGGGATTATCCGTTGATGCAATACAGCTTTCTATTGATTGCCCTCGTGGTGATCATCGCGAATCTGATGGCTGATCTATGCTACCCGATACTTGACCCGAGGATTAGAAAGACATGAATAAAAAGACACTTTTAATCGGCTGCGTGATTTTTGTCCTATATATCATAATCGCGATTGCAGCCCCAGTCATCGTTCCACATGATCCGATACGGGACAGAGTTCAGCCGCATGTGCCTCCGTCTGCAACGCATATTTTAGGCACCAACGACATCGGCGGCGATATTTTTTCAGAGCTGTTGATTGGAACCAGACAGTCATTGCTGATCGGTTTCACCGCGGCGGTGATCAGCTTGATTATCGGCGTGCTATTCGGCGTGATGGCCGGATGGTTTGGCGGGTGGCTTGATGAATGCCTGACGGCGATTACGTCGCTGTGTATCACCATTCCGTTTTTCCCGCTGGTCATAGTGATCTCCGCTTTGGTGCGCGGCGGCAGCTTGACTCCGGCTGTGATATTGGGTTTGTTAAGCTGGCCGGAGACAGCGCGGATTTTAAGATCACAAACGATAGCTATTCGGGAGAGACAATATATTCAGTATATCCGCGCGATGGGGGCAGGGTCGTATTACACCCTGACAAGGCATGTGCTGCGGGCACTTGTGCCGATGGCGGCCTATCGGTTTATTCTGGCGTTCAGAGCCGGTGTTTTGGCGGAGACAACGCTCAGTTTTCTTGGCCTCGGCTCCCCGCAGGTGATAAGCTGGGGAAATATGCTATATTTCGCCCAGGCGCGGAACGCATTTTTGACAGGACAGTGGCTGTGGTGGGTTCTGCCGCCAGGCATCGCGCTGATGGGATTGGTCTTCGCTTTACTATTGGTGAGTTATTACTTTGAGCAAGCTGCCGACCCCGGATTGGAGCGGTGATATGGCGATAATAGAAGTCAAAAAATTAACAGCCGGATATGTGCCGGGACAGCCGGTGATACAAGATCTATCGTTTGCGTTGCTGCCCGGGCAGACGCTGGGTATCTGCGGCTCGTCCGGCTGTGGGAAAAGCACGGTAATCTCTGCGCTTTTAGGCCTGCTTCACAAACAGGGCGGATATACCGAGGGCGAGGTTTTGTACAACGGAGAGAATTTGCTGAAACTGAACGAAAAACAATGGCGCACCCTGCGATGGCACAAGTTTGCGCTGGTTCCGCAGAGTGCGATGAATGCGTTCAACCCCGTTTTCACGATAGGGCGCACATTTGTTGAGACATCTCACGCCCACAAAGTTGAGACTTCACGTGACCGCATGGAGTTGCTGCTTGATTCTGTGGGACTCGCGCCGGATGTGCTGCAAAAATACCCGCACCAACTCTCCGGCGGAATGCGGCAGCGTGCATCAATCGCCCTGGCACTGTTGCTTGACCCGGAGGTATTGCTGTTAGATGAAGCGACCAGCGGGCTGGACGTGATAACTGAGGCTGATATTCTGAAGCTTTTACGCGGAATCCAGCAGGAACGCGGCGTAAGCATCATATTTGTGAGCCATGACAGAAGAATCATCAACGAGGTCTGTCACAGGAGGATTGTGCTGTGATCAATGTACATGACTTGAAAAAGAGTTTCTATCCCAAACGCGGGTCATCTGAGATCATCCACGCTGTCAGGGGCGTATCGTTCACGATAAAGCCCGGTGAGGTGCTGGGGTTGATTGGACCATCCGGATGTGGGAAATCGACTGTGGCGCGGCTGATTGCGGGATTAATCCAGCCGGATGAGGGGTCGGCGGAGTCGGTGGGGCGGATTGGATTTGTCTCGCAAGACCCATATAGTGCCATCAGCCCGGTGATGCGAGTCGGCAACATTGTGGCGGAGCCGCTGCGGTGGCGCAAAAACAAAAGCGCGGATGATCTGACTGCCGTCAGCACCGCGCTTGAGAAAGTCAAGTTAGATTATGACAAGTTCAAAAATCGCCTGCCGCGTGAACTTTCAGGCGGGGAACGCCAGCGAGTCTCGCTCGCCCGTGCGTTCATCGCCGCCGAGGGCGTGTTGATATTGGATGAGCCGGTTTCCATGCTGGATTACGATGTCAAACTGGAAATAACCGATATCCTCCGCGGATTGGTGATGGATTCAGGCTGTGCGGTGTTGTTGATCTCCCACGACATCAGCTTTGTTCGGGAGATGGCGACGCACATCGTCGTCATGCAGCAGGGCTTGATCATAGAAACAGGCACGCCGGAACAAATTTGCGGCAATCCGCAATAGGAACTGACAAAAAAATTAGTCCTGGCTTCGACAGATTTGAAAACATACCTGAAATCCATGTAGGGAAACTATGGCAGAGATGTTCTTATTGGTTTCTTGTCAACCCCTGAATTCTTTTTATTTCATCTCCAGTGATTTTTTTGTATTTCAAATCTTTTGCCATAGCTTCAATTAGCGGTGGTAATGCGTCGGGGGAGAATTTTAATAAATTGTAAGAGGTACCACGCTTGTGAGCCAGAGAAGCAGCTGATTCAATAATATTTTTACTTATGTTCCATTGCTTCATAACATCTTTACTTTTGTGAAACACTATAGGTATCGTATAAAATGCCGCTATCTCGTCTTTTTCTAAATACTCATATGAACCCATCAAAACATATAACAATTTCATTTTATCCGCTCTTTTTGCTGAGTTGTCCTGTAATTTCTGTCCTATATAAAGTGCAATAATTGGGGACAATATAATCGCGACAATACCGATCATTTCCGAACAGTTCATGTTCCCCTCCTAAAAATATCGTTGAAAAACGATCTAATACGCTACGCCCCAAACGACCATGGTGTCTGACGGCTTGCCGCAGACGGGGCAGGTATCGCCCACATGCTCCTGCGCGAACGGGATGCAGCGGGAGGTGACGCCAACGTCTTCTTTCATCTTCATCTCGCACGCAAGCGCGCCGCACCACATGGTTTTGATGAATCCGCCGTGATCGGCAAGGATTGTTTTCACTTCATCCAGCGTTTTGGCGGCGCGGGTGTTGTTTGTCAGATTTTCTTTCGCGCGGTTATACAAGCTCTTTTGGATATCGTCCAAGAGTTCATGCACAGTGGATTCAAGCTCCGCAAGCGGGGCGAAAATTTTCTCCCCATTATCGCGCCGTGCCATAACGCATTGATCTTTTTCGATATCTTTCGGACCGATCTCCACACGCAGCGGAACGCCTTTCATCTCGTACTCGGCAAACTTCCACCCGGGGCTTTGATCCGATGTGTCGCATTTTACACGGACTCCGGCGGATTTAAGACGCGCCACCAACTCTTGCGCTTTATCAATCACGCCCGGTTTATGAGAGGCCACTGGAATCACAATCACCTGCACCGGCGCGATTTTCGGCGGCAGATTCAAGCCATTGTTGTCGCCGTGAGTCATAATCAGCCCGCCGATGGTTCGTGTGGACAGCCCCCATGATGTCTGGTGCGGGTAACTCAATTTATTTTCTCTATCGGAAAACTGTACGTCAAACGCGCGGGAGAATCCGTCACCAAAATAGTGAGACGTGCCGCCCTGCAACGCTTTTTTGTCGTGCATCATGCATTCGATGGTATAGGTCGCCACCGCCCCGGCGAATTTTTCTTTGTCGGTTTTTCTGCCCTTCACAACAGGCATGGCCAGATAATCTTCGCAGAGCTCGGCATATACTTCCAGCATTTGCTGCGTCTCTGCTTCCGCTTCTTCGGCGGTTTCGTGCAGTGTATGCCCTTCCTGCCACAGGAACTCCCGGCCTCTCAGGAACGGGCGTGTCGATTTCTCCCATCGCAGCACGCTGCACCATTGGTTGTACAGCATCGGCAAGTCCCGCCAGGATTGCAGCACGCGGCTCCAATGCTCACAGAACAGTGTTTCCGATGTTGGGCGGATGCACAGCCGTTCCTCCAGCTCTTCTGATCCCCCGTGCGTGACCCACGCGACTTCCGGCGCGAAGCCTTCCACGTGATCTTTTTCTTTTTGCAGCAGACTTTCCGGAATCAACAGTGGCATAGATACATTTTCGTGCCCCAGTTCTTTAAACCGCGCGTCCATCACGGCCTGTATATTTTCCCAAATTGCGAACGCGTACGGTCGCAGTACGAAAAATCCTTTTACCCCGGAATAGTCGATAAGCCCGGCTTTCGTCACCACATCGGTGAACCACTGGGCGAAATCTTCGTTCATGTCGGTGATCTGTTCAACTTTTTTATCTTTTGCCATGATTCGGCCGCTCCCCTCTTTGATTGTCTAAAGTATCATTATACACTATGTGTCAAGGGGGACACAGGCTAAGATAGGAGCATAAAACGCCTGTCGAAAATGCCGACAGGCGTTTTATGTTGCAATGCAGATTGTAAGACGTTATAGCTTCATTATGGTGCGACAAAAGAAACCGAAGAAAGACTGCTTATCCGTATCGTTTGCCCATTTTGTAAATTTACCCTCAGTTTTTCGACACGGCTACCTAAAATTTCATTATATGCAAGACGGCCATTTGCCTGATGTACAATAAAATTGCCCGATTCACCAGTAGCAGGTATTGCATCATAAATTCCAGCGGGGATATCTTGACCCACAACCCAATGCCCAGTAGTTAAGGTTGTTGAAAGCATTCTGACTGCAGGGGTGAATATAACGCGCTCAATTCCGCTAATCCGTATTTGATATCCGTTTCCAAAATCAGCCGTTACACTTGCGACCCCGCGCCCCAGAACCTCGTTGACATGCAATCGCTCATCGGCATTGTGGACTATAAAGTTACCTGATCCTTCAACTGTTATGACATATCGCCCGGCAGGAATATCTTGCCCCACTGTAAAAGTTCCAGTGTGTAGCATAAATGTTTCGGGCTGAGGAGCGGGGGCGGATTCATATGTTGGCGGCGGTTCGGTCGGCTGTGTCGGTGCTCCGCCGATATACACTGTATTCGTCGCACCGTCCCAATCTACTTCTTGCCCTAGTGCTTCTGCCACGGCGCGGACGGGCAGAAACGTTGTACCCTCAAAGATAAACGGCTCGACAACGTTACCTTGTGCATCACGAGGCGTGATTTCTTGCCCATCAACGACAATCCTGATATCGCGGTACGTAACGTTGATATTCCGTACGGTGGATGCCAGCGCAGTCCCTGCCATTGTCAAAACAAGTGTCACCACAACTCCCAAAATGAACCCTTTTGTTTTCTTAAACATCTTTATCCCCTCCAAAAATTTTTA
>WQVW01000094.1 GCA_009785655.1 Oscillospiraceae bacterium
CTCCGCCTCTTCCTCGCGGTTCATCGGGGCGGGCAGCGTCTCGTTTCCGCCGATGTAGAATATCCCCGGCGGCAGCGCAATTCCCATTCGTTCAAGCACGCTGTGTATTTTGAGTAATGCCCTGCTTTTTAATACGCTCAACCTCAACATTGATATTTTCCTCCCTTACGCCCCAATCAGGGCTGAATATGTACCATTATCGGAAACACTGTTCGGTGAAATTGCCACCAGTATCCCCCGTCTGGCCTCGCCGTCTACCACTATCTCATCCGGCTTGAAGCTGAGCAGCACCCCGTCAACCACCCCGACCGCACTATATGGTATCAGCCGGAATTTTAACGGACAGGGTCGCGTCGCCAACTCTTCCATCACAGAAATCGCGCCACGTCGCCCGATTTCTTCAATGGCCAGTCTCACTTCTTTCGGGAAAAGCTTCTTCGCCTCCAGCACGCCGGTAACGATGACTGACATCCCTGTCATCGGATCTACCAGCGTGTTCCCTGTATCGACAAGCGCCTTGAGTTCAAGCACACTTTTGCCCTGTCTGACGGTAAGCGGTACAATCCCGCCTTTATTCCCCGCAACACGCCGGAACACGAGTGTTACCACTGCATAACACACGGCAAATGACACAATAAGCGTCCTAAATCTGATCGGCGGCAATACACCGCCCGCAAAAGCACCCCCTCCGCCAAGCAGCGATATCCCCAGCACAAATCCGGCTGCCCCCGCCGAGACTGCGAGAAATACCAATCCGAGCCGCACAAGCCTATGTTCTCCACCAAACGCTATGGTGATCATCAGTACCCCTATAGCGATTATAGCCAGCGGATTCCGCAAAAACTCCAACGATGGCAGGGCTGATATGACTGCGAACAGCCCGCCTAAAGCTGCCGCACCAGCGATTCTAAGTCGTGACGCCGCCACGGCGCAGACTTTTGCCGTGGCCAGCAGCATAAGGTAATTGATAATCGTATTGATAAAAAACAAAACATCCACGTATATCACCCGCATATACACCGCCCCCTCCGGTTAATCTTTTGACTTAGATTCTAGTCCATCTTTTCGGAAAAAAACGTAAAAAAAAGGGTCAAGCAAAAATTTTGCCTGACCCTTTTCTTGTATCTGTGAAACTAGCTTTTTACTTGCAAAGAGCATTGCATCGAAACGCTTTACGCACGTTTAGCTTTTTTAATTGGGTAAAATTCCGACAACAAGCCCACATAATCCGATAATTTTTCTATTGTCGGACTATAAAATTCATACACCACACCGCTGCATTTTTTAATCTGCTTTCCGTCAATCGTGTACGTTTTTCTCATTCTACAATCTTCTTTTTCAGGGTTGCAATTGCAGTCTCCGTGACCTTCAAGGAAAACTTCTTTGATATACGCGGGCGCGTTCTCTATATAGGTTTGGTGGGCATCCACTTTTCCGAAAAACAGACGTAGTACAATATGATTATCCCTGATAAAAATCCGAGCCGCTACCTTTTTCGCTTGTACGCCAACTTTTGACCATACAATCATATATGGCCCCCAAACAAAACCACTGCCAATTTTCCCACTGAAGTCATATCCTAATTTTATGATTTCCTTATCAAAAGCCGAAATAAAATCTTTGTCCGTTTCTGAAATTATGCTAAACCTATGCTCTTCTAAAATTTCTTCCATATTTTTCGATGGCTGCTTATTATGATAATCTTCAATCGCCTCTCTAAGCGTTTTCCCGGTATGTGTCTTCAGCCAGCTTTGAAAATCACCGCAATAAATTTCAGGAGCAAACCCCTCTATTGTTTTTCTAAAAAACGCGCGGTATTTTTCCAGAGGGATGTCTTGTCCGATTGTGATTATAGTATCTTCTGTAACTGCTTTACCATTCTTGCTCACACCATCGCCTCTAGCGCTTTTGCCAGTTGATCCGGACAGGAGGTGCTTTTTCTTCCGCATGTGATTCCGCGAAGCCGCGCTATTGCATCATCCACCTGCATTCCAACCACCAGACGGGACACGCCTGTCAGGTTTCCCTCACATCCGCCTGAAAAGCTGACGTCCGTAACCACTCCGTCTTCAATCTCCACGTCTATCATGCTCGCGCATGTACCGCTTGTCCTGAAACTTTTTTTCATCACTGCCTCCAACATTGTCTTTTTAATTTATTGTATCACCATTGTTCACGCGATGCAAGCAGTCTAAAGCACCTGATTTTATCATATAGTACATGGAGGAAATGAGGAGGTGCGGCGCTTTTGAGACATGCATTTCGGCGTAAAACACGCCAAGTCACGGCAAAACGTCCTTTTTTGGTGAAAGGACTTGCCGTCATTTTCTTTTTTTCCTTGATCGTCAGATTGTCCGTGCATTTAGGCAGCAACACATTTGCCGAAGGTTTTGTATCACGTCTCTTAGAAAATGAAAACATAGCACGCGGGATTCTGGACTTTGAACTCGGCGGCGTCGCTAATCTTGACTTGGTGACAAATTTTTACGCGTTGATTTTCGATTCCTCCCCTGCTGATTCTTTGGAAAACTACTCTGAAAGCGTTGAGACACTTGCCGTGATCTCACAATCTATTCCCCTGCCAAACTTGAATGAAATCAACCGTGCGTTTTACGACATCGACGACACTGCACCGGAGGATTCCGCCGAAATATCCCGCACCGATGAGGACAATGCGTTAATGACTGCGGACAGCATTGTGCTGACTAACACCACTTCATTGGAGATTGATATAGAATCGATACTAAACAAACCACTTGACATCACGCTGACCCATGGCGAACCTGCCGTGCTTATCATACATACCCACACCAGTGAAGCATTCACACAAACAGACGGCAAAACATACATAGCTTCTGACCCATACCGAACGGAAGATCAGACCAGGAACATTACGCGCGTGGGTGAAGCACTTGTCTACGAGTTTGAGCGGCGCGGCATCGGCGTGATTCACGACAGACGCTCATACGATTTCCCCAGCTTTGCCGGGTCATATAACAGGGCGTATGCATCTATCAGATCCTATCTGGAACGATATCCCAGTATCAGACTCGTGCTCGACATACACCGGGACTCGATCACAGGACCAGATGGTTCACAACGCAAAACAATCGCGCAAATCGGAGACCAGACGCTCTCGCAAATCATGTTTGTTGTCGGAACCAATTACGCGGGACTCAACCACCCGCATTGGCACGAAAATCTGAACCTGGCGTTCAAAATTCAGCATGAGATGAACACGCTTTTCCCAAGCCTTGCGCGGCCTGTATTTATTTCCGGCTTCCGTTTCAATCAGCACACAACAACAGGATCATTGATCGTCGAAGTCGGCAGCGCAGGCAACACACTGACAGAATCGCTCGCTGCGGTCAAATATTTCGCCGAGGCCGCCGCGAATGTGATACTGACGTTGTATGAATAGCCAACCCGGCGGGTGCGAACAATATGTCTGCACCCGCCAGATTGGTTTATGAACTGAAATCCTCCAGCAACTGCAACACTTCTTCGTATGTGTACGCTTCTATGCCGTTTTCAAGCAACTGCCTGTCATATGCCCGCAAGCTGCTAACGTCAATATCTGTTTCTACCACTGCACCATCCGTGAAAAAGGCAATCTTTCCGTTATATGTTCGGACAAGATATTTGCTGCCGTACTGCACCGCAGTCTCTGACACAGACGGCGAATCTTCAACACGCTGCCCGGATACTGTGCTCACCGTATATACACACACTAAAAACGCTGTAGATGCGATCAGCACCAAGATTCCGGCTTTTATTGTCTTTTTCGTCACCATATCACAGCCTTTCATGGAACTTTTTTGTCTTTCATGCGTCAAATGTATAAATATGGTACAATTTTCACACACATTAATACCAAGTATTCCCAATTTTTAATTTCCTTATGCCGCAATACATGGTACAGTCAACAAAAATATATAAATTTGACACAGTATGGTATAATATAATGCGCGGGTGGAATGTGTCCGCCCCGCACAACCGTTCCGCTTCCGCCTTTCGGGCGAAATCTTGAAACATGATATCGCAGTTATACACCATTTGAGGAGTTGTCAATGTCCAAGAAAATAGTTGCAAAGAAAATCGCCAAAACAGGTGCCAGGACAGTTGGAGATATTGTCCTGTTGGTTCTGAAAATAATCGGTACAACCATTCTTACGATTCTGACGACAGGTATTATTTTCGCTTGTATTTTCCTGATATACATCAGGACAAATCTGACCACCGGGCTTGAGGTCAATCCCGCACAGTTTGCCCTCGCTCAGTCAAGCGTTATATATCACGTGGATCCGATAACCAACCAAGAGCGGGAACTTGTCGTTATCCAAAGCACGGAATTCCGCATATGGGTCGATTATGATGATATTCCAAGGCATATGATCAATGCCCTCGTCGCGATTGAAGATCAGCGGTTTTTTCAGCATCATGGGGTTGACTGGTATCGCACGGCCGGCGCATTTGTCAACATGTTTCTGAGTATGCGCGACACGTTCGGCGGCTCTACCATCACCCAGCAGCTGATTAAGAACTTGACCCACGACGACGACGCGACTGTGCAGCGAAAACTGCAAGAGATTTTCAGGGCACTTGAGTTTGAGCGCAGCCACAATAAAGAAGAGATTTTAGAGCTTTATCTCAATCTCGTCTATTTCGGGCACCGCAGTCACGGTATTGGTGCCGCAGCACAGACCTACTTCGGTGTAGATGTATCCGAACTCAGCTTGGCTCAGGCTGCTTCAATCATTGGGATTACAAACAACCCGTCACGATTCAGTCCATACTTGAATAGAGACGAGAACATCCGGCGTCAGCAAACCATCCTTTATAAAATGTTCGAGCTTGGGTTTATTACTGAGACCGAGTATAGAGCTGCACTCGCTGAAGAGCTTGTCTTCCAGCGTGGTGAGCATACTGTGCATCAAGATGTTGTATACACCTGGTTTGAAGAAGCTGTGATACGCGATGTGCTGAATGACTTAGTCGCGGCGGGCAATTCAGAGCAAGTTGCGAGACTGCTGCTCTTCTCCGGAGGTTTGAGAATCATTTCTACGATTGACCTTGAAATGCAGGCAATCGTGGACGGAGTTTTTGAAGACCGCGCGAGCTTGCCGAATGTTACGGGCTCTCATCAGCCGTTGCAATCCGGCATTGTGATCGCCGATCCGTTTACTGGGGAGATTCGGGCACTTTCGGGCGGCACCGGTGAAAAACGCAGCAACATGCTTCTAAACCGTGCGACAAGTACACGCAGGCCGCCGGGCTCCGCCATTAAGCCTATTTCTGTATATGCCCCGGCCATGGAAATGGGTCTGATCACCCCGAATACGCTATTTAATGACAGTCGGGACTCAGAACTTGTCGGCACTGGCTGGATGCCCAGGAACTATGACCGCAGATACCGCGGCATTGTCACTGTTCGCCGCGCATTGGCCAGCTCATTAAACACGGTTGCCGCGCTGGTGCTGGATCAACTGCTTCCGTCAAACTCATATCGGTTTATGATCGAAACGCTTGGTTTTACCAGTCTTGTCCCGGCGGATAATGATTTCGCACCTTTATCAATGGGGCAATTGACTCATGGCGCAACAGTGCGTGAGATGACGGCCGCATTCACCATGTTCCCCAATGCCGGCCAGCACGCCACACTGCGCACATATTCCCGCGTGTATGACCATAACGGCAATATCCTTCTGGATAACCAACCGCAATTCACGCGGGCGATAAGCGAAGTCAATGCATATTGGATGACTGACATGTTGGTAGAATCCGTCGTCAACGGCACCGGCCGGGCAGCGATTCTTCCCGGTGGAATGCCGTCCGCCGGGAAAACCGGTACCACAACAGATAGACAAGACCGCTGGTTCGTCGGTTTCACACCCTATTACGTTGCCGCCGTGTGGACCGGATTTGACAGACCCGCACCGATGACCTCAAGCGGGAATCCGGCAGCGCAAATATGGCAGCGCATTATGGCACCGATTCACACAAATCTTGAAACCAGGCGATTTAACAGACCTGATGATACCTTCATCGCCCCGCCCCCTGTTGCAAATGTCGTCACAGCCGGTTATACCATTCGGGCAATAGACTCGCACGGCAATGTCATCGCTGAGTTCCCCGGAAATGCAGCAGTTGGCAGAGACCGTACTATATTGGCACCAACAATTGATGGCTATGTCGTTGTCGGGGAATCTTCAAGAAGGCTGTTTATATCTGATGATCCGTCCAGAAATGTCGCAACATTCACCTATCAGGTGGGAGAGCATTCAACAACGCCACCTGGAGACCCCAATCTCCCGACAAGTCCGACGGATCACATTCCAACAGATCCGTCGGCACAAATCCCAACCGACCCGCCGGTGCATCTTCCGACGGATCCGCCGACACAAATCCCAACCGATCCGCCACAAATCCCAACCGATCCGCCGCAAATCCCAACCGATCCGCCGCAAATCCCAACCGATCCGCCGCAAATCCCAACCGATCCGTAATCTAACCCTATAATATTAGAAAAATCCCTGGCGAATCATGGATTCACCGGGGATTTTATTATTGGTTTTTGCGTGTTGTTATTTAATATATGTCAGCTTTTCCATGTTCAAGTCATGCGGCTCTTTTCCGCTGTTCGCGGTACCGACCAGAATTGAGATGCCGAATTCATAGCCATCCGGGAACTTCAGGCGTTTTTTCAGCTC
>WQVW01000095.1 GCA_009785655.1 Oscillospiraceae bacterium
CAAATACGTCTCCCCGCCGGACACCACGAATTTTGCGATCATCTTTCTGCCAACGGAAGGATTGTATGCAGAGATCGTTCGGGATCCGACATTCCTCAACAGCCTGTATCGTGACGGCATTATCGCCTGCGGACCATCGACACTGGCGGCGATGCTGAACTCGCTGCAAATTGGATTCAAAACGCTGCAAATCCAAAAAGGCGCCGCTGAAATTGAGCGGACGTTGGGAGCAGTGAAAAAAGAATTTGAAACATTTGAAGGTGTTCTGAACAAGGCGCACGACAAGATACGGCAAGCTGGCAGTGATATAGAAACGCTGGTCGGCCGTCGTACACGGGCAATTAACAGAAGCTTGCGTGATGTACAGACATATTCGGGGGAGGATACAGAGCGGCTGCTGGGGATAAATCTGGACGAAGAGCAATAGGCGCGCTCACTAAATCGGATTTAAACATTAAAAATTCACCCGCTGGTCAGTTGTTGATCAGCGGGTGATTAATTCTATATGGTCTCGAACAGCCTATTCTTCATCGTCGCGCGTGTCGAGCGTTTCAATTTCGCCTTCGTCCGATGCACCCTCATCAGGTTCAGCATCTCCTGATGCCGACCATGCGCCGGGATCGTCTTCGTAGGACGAGGCACTATATACGCCGGACTTGATGTTCCTGACAAGCTCTACTATAGAAGCAATGCCGAGAAATGCTGCGGCGCAGCTGAAACCAATGACAACAGCAAGTCTGAGCGTGGGATTCATGCCGTCTTCCCTGATGATCTGGGTGATAATATATATAAGCCAGCCGCACCCGACCAGGCGGGCAAAGATTCCCATTTGCGCTTTTTGCGCTTTCTGCTGTGATGTTTTGGGTTTGTGTTTTTTATTAGACAATGGCATTATGCGTCCTCAAATCTTAATCATTATGAAGCATCGCCAACTTGAGTACGCCTTCTTCTGTGGCATCTTCTCTCTTGACGAATCCGGAGATAGTACCGGCATTCATCACGGCAATTGTGTCCGCCACGTTGATGACTTCCGTCAGCTCAGACGATATGAAAATGACTGCAAGGCCTTGTTTCGCAAGATCACATACCATCTGATAGATTTCAGCCTTTGTTTTAACGTCGATACCCTTGGTCGGCTCGTCAAGAATCAAAAGCTTTGTATTCACCAAGTCTGACGTCCAGCGACCGAGTATAACTTTTTGCTGATTTCCGCCCGACAGCTCAACAACCATTTTGTCAACAGTCGGCGTTTTTATATCGTACTTCTTTATAGCCCCGATAGTCAGTGATTCGCACTTCCTGGTAATTAAGAAAAATGCTCTCTTCAGCTTTTCTAAAACTGGCATACACACGTTGTCCTCAATAGAACGGAAAAGTACCAGTCCTTGCTCTTTCCGATCCTCTGGACAGAGCGCGATGCCTTTGTCAATCGCATCTTTCGGTATTTCAGGCGTGTACGCCTCGCCTTCAAATTTAAGTTCACCAGAGAGTATCGGGTCAGCACCGAAGATCGCCCTGACAACCTCCGTACGGCCGGAGCCTACCAGTCCCGCAAATCCCAATATCTCACCTTTCCGCAGTGTAAAGCTGACATTCCTGACGGCCGGTGTCGTCATGTTGTTGACTTCCAGCAACACGTCACCCTGCTTGTCGTTGCGGCTCAAGTTTGCATATGTATCGCCAATATCACGCCCGACCATTGCTTTTATCAATTCAGCTTCGTTTGTTTCAGCGGTTACCATGCTGGCTACAAACTTGCCGTCTTTAAGTACCACAATTTCATCGGTAATTTCAAAAATTTCCTTCATTCTGTGAGAGACATAAATAACTATTTTGCCCTCTTCCTTCAGCTGGCGGATCAGGTCGAAAAGCACGGTGATTTCGCTATCGGTCAACGGTGCCGTAGGCTCATCAAACGCGATAACTTTTGAGTTGCGCCTATATGCTTTCATGATTTCAACCATCTGCTGATAAGCCACAGGCAGGAACATAACGGGAATTTCCGGAATAATCGGCAGACCGAATTTTTCAATTAACGCTTGCGTATCGGCTCTCAGTTTCGCTTTGTCAACAATGCTTCCCTTGGTCGGCAAGTCACCTGCGAAAATGTTCTCCATCACGCTCATCATCAGCATCAGTTGACGCTCCTGGTAAATTACGCTGATGCCTGCTTTAATTGCCTCATGCGGCGAGGAAAACTCCATCTCTTTGTCGCCCAGCATGATCTGTCCTGAGTTCGGCTTTAAGTCTCCGCTCATAACCTTCAGAAGCGTGCTCTTACCAGCCCCGTTTTCACCAAGCAACGCCAAAACCTTGCCGCTCTCTGCCTTGAAGCTGACATCATCCAAAGCCTTGACTCCGGGGAATAATTTGCTTATACCCTTAAACTCTAAGCACTGCGTCATTTAATACCACTCACTTTCTTTTAAACAAACCGAAATAATGATACTTTATTGTAGCTTATACCGTACGCAGAGTCAAGTGAAGTCTTTGTTAAAACGACAGGTTTGGCAATGAAAACAAAGGAAAGAACTGAAATTGTACAAAATGCACAAATGCAGACATGAATCCCGCAATTGACGAACATTTATTTTTCCTATATACTCTTAAAAAATAATGATTACTTGCAGAGTGGGGAATGAATGATGTTAAAATTCATATGCAAAATGTGCGGAGGAGATGTTTACGCGGAAGATGGGGCAGACGCTGCTGTATGCGAGTCATGCCAAACTGTGCTGACGTTACCTGAAAATGATGAAGGGAATTCAGCCAGTCTCTTAAATCGCGCCGAGTATGATCAGGCAGTGAAAAAGTTTAACAAAGAATGGAAAGCACTTCGTAAGATCAAACGGATTCAGCAAAAGCAAAAATTTAAAGAACGTACAGCGGAAACACGCCCACAGAGGATAAGGCTGACGGTTGCCATTGCGGCGGTTTTCGTGATTGCGTTCGGTTTCTTTTTTCTTATTCAGTCACAGCCCACTATTATGAATGATGTGACCGCAGTAGCCGCTGCCGGGCATACCATGGCGATCAGAACAGATGGCAGCCTGTGGGCTTGGGGACGGAATGATTTCGGTCAACGTGGGACTGGTTCTTTTATACCGATGCACAGCCCCGCAGAGGTGTTGGATGATGTGACAGCAGTGTCAGTCAATTTTCTAAATACTATGGCGATCAGAGCAGATGGCAGTCTGTGGGCTTGGGGAAATAATCGTGCCGGCAGACTTGGGGACGGCACAATCACAGCACGGTTCAGTCCTGTGTGGGTGATGGATAATATAGACGCGGTTTCAGCCGGTTATTTCCATACGGCGGTGATCACAATGGATGGTACACTATGGACATGGGGAGGCAATGACTCAGGCCAGCTTGGAAATGGCACGACAGAAGACAGCCTCTATCATATCCGCGTGATGGACGATGTGGTGGCCATCTCCGCCGGAACCACTCACACGGCCGCGATCAGAACAGACGGCAGTCTGTGGATTTGGGGAGATAATTCCCGCGGGCAATTAGGCAATGGGACGACAGTGGACAGTTTTTATCCGATACACGTGATGGATGACGTTGCCGCAGTTTCAGCAGGGCCTACGCATACGATGGTGATCAGAACAGACGGCAGTCTGTGGGTCTGGGGCGGTAACGGCCATGGACAGTTGGGAGACGGAACCATGGAAGACCGTCACAGTCCGGTAAGAATAATGGATAACGTCTCCCATATTTCAACCGGCGGGGGACATACAGCGGCGATTACAGCAGACGGCAACCTCTACACCTGGGGCAGCAATGCGAACGGCCAGCTTGGAGACGGTTCATTTGCAGCCCAGCGGTTGAATCCGGCGAGAATAACAGGGGATGTGGTTGATGTTTCTGTCGGCGGCTCCCATACAACCGCGATCAAAAGCAATGGAGACCTGTGGGCGTGGGGCAGCAATGGCTTAGGTCAGCTTGGGGACGGGACAAGCGTGTCGCGGAGATCTCCGCAACCATATGCAATCGCAATACCAATGACTGCAGCAGCGGGGATTGGTATTGCTGTAGGACTGCACTTTATCCAAAAGAGATGGCGGTTTAAAACAATTGGGATCGTTGCACTGTGCGTATTACTTGTATATATAGCAATGATGGCTGTGCTGGCATTGACCCGTATATTTGAGGGGTCGCTTTTATTCTACATTGTGCATGTTGCGCTGTTGCTGATTGCTGTATTTTTGGCAAATCAGCTCAATGCGGTGAATAGACGGCCATTTGATGAAGAGAATGGATAACAACAAGCCACCCCACTGGGGTGGCTTGCAATAAAACAGTGAAGGATTCTTTCCGGACGGCGCAGCAATTGCTGCGCCGTCTTTTTCTCGCTTATTGCCGTTGGGACGTTCCGGCGTTGACAGAATCTCCGGCAATTTTACTCGAATAACCCCGCGGCTTCTTTCAGGGAATTTATAATTTTGATATCTTGCGGACAAATATGCTCGCACTTTTCGCACGCAACACAATCGCTTGCTTTGCCGGTGGTTCCGCCCATCATTCCGCTGGTGACAAAGCCGTAGAAACGCTTCTCACCCGGAAGGTTTTGATACTTTGCGTGGTCATTTAAAAGATTCAGGATGCCCGGTATATTGATCTTCGACGGACAGTCTTCGACACAGTAACGGCACGAGGTGCAAGGGATAGTCGGGATTTGCTTCAGCGCTTCCATTGCATTGTGTATGGTTTTCTTTTCCGCATCTGAAAACGACCCCATAGTATCTGCGATGTTAGTGTTGTCATCAATTTGTTCAATCGTGGACATGCCGGACAGCACCGTGATGACCCCTTCAAGATTCATCGGGAAACGCAGTGCCCAAGAGGCAGTGCTTGCGTCCGGATTTGCTTTGTGAAAGATATCGGCAACTTCCGGCGTAAAGCTCGCCAAAGATCCACCCTTGACCGGGCTCATCACAATAATGCCCATATCATGGTCGCGCGCCGCCTGATAGCATTTTTGCGCCTGGTCTTCCCAGTCAAGATAGTTTATTTGCAACTGAACAATGTCCAAATCTTTCGCGTGGACATCAAGCAGGCGGTTCAGCGAGTCACCGTCGCCATGATAGCTGAAACCGATATTTTTTGCCTTGCCGGAGTCCTTTATACTGCGCAGATAGTCCCATGCTTTCATGTTTTCAATCATCTCAAAACGATCCGGCCCAACGCCGTGCAGAAAATACAGATCGAAATAGTCAAGACCTGTGCGGTCAAGGGATGTTTGCGTTCTGCCTTTCATTTCGTCTAAAGTCAGTTGTTCCCAGAGCGGGAGTTTTGTTGTCACCTGGAACTTGTCACGCGCAAAACGCTCTGTTACCGCTTGACGAATCGCCACCTCTGAATTGCCGCCGTGATAGCCAAATGCAGTATCGAAGTAAGTGAAATCACGTTCCATGTAGAGATCGACCATCTTTTTGACTTGTTCAATGTCAATTTCACTGTCAGGTTTTCCGGCAAACCCGGGGAGTCGCATGAATCCAAAGCCCAGCTTTTTGATCGGCATACCAAAATAATTTTTCATTTACGCAGTCTCCTTATATATTTTTGTTTTTACTATACCATATCTGCCCGCCAAAATGCACCATAAATTTTTGTCTTTCGGGTGAGTTGCGGAAATATAGAAGATGCGTCACATCCGGCACTGTTCTTTCGGATTTGTGCTTTGCGATATAACATCCTGGGGGCTAAGCCACAAAAGGCTTAGCCCCCAGGATGTTATTAGAAATGCCCCCATGATAAACTGCAAATCAGCACTAGTGTTTTACAGCAGCGCATCATAGGCTGATTTGTTGTTTACCAATCAGCAGGCCATGTGTGATGCGTACGCGGCGGATCTATACGGGTCGGGAACAGATCCAAATCATACACCATCGGGAACTGCGGCCAAGCGCGTTCTTCTTCTGTAGCGTCCGGGCCGATTGCGTACAGATCAAGGAATGCGAAGTATTGCTCAAAGTTATCCGGTGTGACCCACACGATCGGCAAGAACATTATCGGGTAGCTATGTGCTTGTAAAACGATCGGGGTGCCGTCTTCACCAAGGTCTGCGGCAGGTACAAGATGGAACGGATCCAACTCGCCTGAGAATTGATAGACATCGCCCTTATCCCAGATAACGCGCCAATCAGGCCAAATGGTATCTGGTGTTGCGAATCCTGCCATGAATGCCCACAGTGCGTTGACAACAAGTTCTGTCCACACAGCACCGATGGATTCAAGCGAGGCTCTAAATGCGTTGGTGACGCCAGCTTCCCACTGGGCAACAAGTGACGGGCCTGCGGCGAAAGCAACGATATTTGTTACATCGTTCATGCCCAGGTCGTCAACGATGATTGCCGCGTCAATCGCCTGTCCGCCGAACATTGTGGAGATCAGCCAAACGTCGATGTCAGGGTTGTTTGACAGTTCCGATGTGATCAGCAGCATCGGGTCAGCACCAGCCAACGCCAAGTCAGAGACAAAGAAGTTTTGCTGGTTTATTGCTGTGTCTGGATGGAATTCCCCAAGCTGTGGGAATCGTTCTGCCCAGACCATTTCAGCACCAAGGGATCGCATATTCAGCTGAACAGCCGTTGACCATGCGATAGAGATCATGCCGACTCTTTCCGGCGGTACATCCGGGAAATTCTCTTCATACCATCTGATCAACTCTTCAGCCATCATTTGGCCGACCAAGAGA
>WQVW01000096.1 GCA_009785655.1 Oscillospiraceae bacterium
ATTCCTGCCCAACCAACCGATCACCAGGGCGGAAGCCGCAGCCATGATAAACCGCGTACTTCATCGTCTGCCGGAAGAATCGTCTGACCTGCTGCCCGATATGCTTACCTGGCCTGACAACGCAAACCCAAATGCTTGGTACTACTTGTATATCCAGGAGGCAACAAACTCTCATTATTATCAGATGAAAGCTGACGGCATTCACGAAACATGGGTAGAGTTACTCCGACCAGAGCGTCCGTGGATTCTGCTTGAACGTCCGCATTCCCGCCCGGAGGATATCTTCCGGATACAAAACTAATATAATGCCACTGTCTCCCCCGAGAATTAAAATTTCGGGGGAGACTTTTTTATACATAAACACGCTATCTTTAAGTTAAGCTTCTTTACTTTCAAATATTTAAATGTTAAAATATGATATGGTACGCCATAAACTGACAAAAAAAATATATGACACAGGTTTTCATATATTTTGAAAAACAACCAATAACTGTAATTTATTGAGAGGAGCAATAATCATGAAAAAACGTATTATTTCCCTCGCGATGGTTGTACTGCTTGCCGTTGCACTCATCCCTGCGCAGGCTGTATCTGCCAATTATGCAATATCTGTCACTGTAAACGGAGACGCGGTGGATTTCCCGGATCAAGCACCCGTCATTATTGACGGCAGAACATTGGTTCCTGTGCGGGGTGTTTTTCAAGCACTGGGATTTACTGTAGGCTGGAATAGAGCCGCACAGCAAGTGACGCTGACAAGAAGCAATTATACGGTGGTGCTGACAATCGGAAGCAGAACCTTTACGACCAATGGCGCAAACCACACGTTGGATGTGCCGGCACAGATAATCAACAACAGAACCATGCTGCCTATCAGGGCAGTCGTTGAGTCAGTGGGATACGACATAGATTGGGACGAGAGTACTCGTACCGTGGTAATATCCTACGTATCCATATCACCAGCGCAGGAGATTCAAAGGTTAGAACGGCAGAGAGATGAGCGATTGGCCGACTTGGATCAAAATGGAATGCGTCCGCTTTGGTATTTTGAGGATCAGTTCCGAAACACAGACCCAGCCGGAAATCGTGTGGAATCAAATTTCGGTTTAAGGCACGAATTAATTGATTTATACATGCGAATCAGACCGCAAATAACACATAGCTATAGTCCTTACTACGAACCTAGTCGCGGATTGATCTATCCGGAAAACCATTTGCGCTGGAATGTTGACACAAGAAATGCAATAGTCGCAGGAAAAGAAAATGACTCCATATTCAGCAGCAGACCTTATAATACAAGCATGTCCCTGGATATTTTGAGCAGTGTTGAATTTGCGTTCGGGAAAAATGAACCCGGCCGAACTGCAGGTGGTTTACGCATACTATCTCCATTACAATCAACCATAGGTATCCAAATAAGATATGCTCAAGGTCCAGCGGATGAATTTGCATTTGTGCTTTTGCATGAAAAATATCACGCCATGGGACTATGTGAGGGGTTGACAGACCTCGCTGCTGAAGAGGCAATGGGCATTCCTTCATCTGTGAGAGAAATTTATGGTATGCAACGTTTAGACAGCAACCTGCCAACGCCCGGACTTGGTGGTTTTTGGTATAACAGCACACCTTTCAGGACGCTGCTGAGGGCGATGGAGGCGGATGGCCGAGGCAACGAGTTTTGGGCAGCGGCATTTCACTCAAACGATAGGTTCGCGAGGCTTTGGGAGGATGAAATAGGGCACATTATATCATGGGAAGACTTCTCACTGTTCAGAGCTATCAGCAGAGAGCGATTTTGGGGCGACCCGGCGCTGGAACGCGCATTCCAAAATCAAATAGGCATATCCATAGCGCAAGCCGAAGAAAAGTTCCTGGACACTTGGCGTATTATTCATCATGAGAGTGAACAGGGCGGACAAAGAACGGGACAACCAAACGCGCAGCACGTTGCGCAAGCACAACGTGATTTGAATGAACTCACTGCACAAGTGACCGCATTTGCGAAAATACAAAGACTATATCCGGCCATTGCGGTGGTGGACATAGAGATACGGAATCATCATGTTCAATTTTTCAACAATCAAATCAAACTTTTGGCCGCAAGTTAAAAAATAACATTGCGCCCGTGCATTCTCAGCGCAACGAAATGACTCACCGGATATTTTTATTCTTAATTTAAAAACAGTTACAAATGTCACTACTGAACATAAGTCCTTCTGTGTAAAATGATATTATCAAATATACACAGGAGGACTTATGTTATGATAGCAAGCATGGAAAGCGTGGTTAAGCGCTACGGCGATGCAACCGCACTCGATCATTTGAACTTAAATGTGGCGGAAGGCGAAATCCTCGGCCTGCTGGGGCCGAACGGCGCGGGGAAAACCACCGCTATACGGATATTGTGCGGTCTAATTAACGCAGATTCAGGCAGCGTAAAGGTCTTTGGCCAGCCGCAAAACATCAGCAATCTAAAGACGCGGCTGAACATGGGGCTGGTCACGCAAGAAATCACAGTATTTACCGACCTTTCCGCAGGAGAGAATCTGCGGTATTTTGGCGGACTCTATGGACTGCGCGGCGCGGAATTGACCGCCAACGTAAAAGAAATGCTGGAGTTTGTTGGCCTGACAGAACACGCCAAAAAACGTCCCGGCAAATTTTCAGGCGGTATGCAAAGGCGGCTGAATATCGCCTGCGCGTTGGTACATAAGCCAAAGTTCCTCATCATGGACGAACCCACGGTGGGTATCGACCCGCAATCCCGCAATCACATATTGGAATCTGTAAAGAAAATAGCCCAAAACGGCACAACCGTGCTATATACCTCTCACTACATGGAAGAGGTGCAGGCTATTTCTGACCGCATTGCTATTATGGACGCGGGCAGAGTCATCGCCGGCGGCACTGTTGATGAACTTGTGGGGCGCATTCAGCATGAGGATAAAGTCCGTTTTACAGCCAACCTCGCCTCTGCGGCCTTAACAGAGGATTTGCGCGCCATATCCGGTGTTAAAAACGTCGTTCAAAACGACAGAGATTATCTGGTTATCTCCGGCGCGGGCAGTGGCAACGTCAATCGTATTATGGAGATTGCCCAGCGTCACGGTGGTGTCTCGTCCTTCTCTGAAGACAAGCCTAATCTTGAAGACGTATTTTTGACACTGACCGGCAAACGCCTCCGCGATGAAGGTGAGGTGCAGTAATGAACAGATTTTCCTTGATTTTCTGGCATTACTTCAAGCGGACAATCCGCCACCCAATTGTTCTCGTTGTCTACATTCTGCTGCCGATGGGGCTGGTCGTGCTCAACATGCTCGGCAATATTGGGATGTTTGAGCTGCAGGGCGGTGATGTCGCGGCTGCTGCGGATGGCGTGGCTGCAACAGCGACCTTGCTTGCGGCAATGTTTATGGTATCTTTCCAATTTTTCTCCGGCGAGCTGTTGATCGAATCCATTTACGATGACTTTACAGAAGGTGCCAGGCGGTGGCGATTGCTCGCCAGCCCAGTCCCGCGCCGCACGTTTCTATCCGGCACCGCGATGGCCTGCTGGGTATTCAGCATTGCACAAGCCTTGGTGATTTTCAGCGTGGTGGGGCTCTTGTTCGATGTGCATTGGGGCAACCCCCTGGTGTTCTTGGCTGTGATTTTGATCGTTTCGATTATGAGTCAGCTGATCGCGGCATTGATTACGCAATTAGCACCAAAGCGCAAAACGGCGACCGTGAGTATGAACATCCTCTGCTTTGCGATGATGTTTCTGGGCGGCTTTCTATTCATCCCGCTTGGCGACAGTGCCATTGCCACCTTCGTCCAACAATACGGCACTCCCCTATCACTGGCATATCGCGCGATTTTATACGCAGGGCCGGTGTTTGACGACATGAGTCAGGCGTTGTTTAACCTTGGTATACTCGTAGCAATCACAGCTGTACTCACAATGCTTGTCCTCGCACTTGGAAGGAGGCGGAAAGCATGACAATCTTTCGTTTTGCCCTGCTGCGCGGGACACGTAATCCACTGACATTACTGTGTACCTATATTCTGCCCATCGTACTCATTCTCGTCCGCCCGCTGTGGACAGACGGCGGCGTCGGCTTCGGCGGAATCAGCGGCGGATTTTCGCTTCTGACCATTGTCACGATGAGCAGTGCGTACTTGATGAGCCTGAGTATTCTGACCGACAAAGCGGACGGTGCCATTATCCGTATATTAGCGGCACCGATCACTATGCGGCGGTATTTGACAGAAAATCTTGCGGCCTGCGCGATGCCGTTGCTGGTACAGATGGTGATCGTATCGACATTGGGGCGCATCCTGTATAGCTGGAGTCTGACCCTTTCCATTGCGGTATTCCTGTGTTATACTGTACTTACCATTGCATCTGTGACCATGGCCTTTGCTTGGCATTGCCTGTTCAAAAAGGTGGAAGGTAACGTGGTTGGGTTTCCGTTGATTTTATTCTTGACAGCCTTTTTGGGCGGCCTTACGTTCCCGGTGGAAGCATTTCCCGGCCCGCTGCAATATGCCGGTGTGATTTTCCCAGCTTATTGGGCGGTACGGGGATTAAGCGCCGTGCTGGAAACCGGGGCAATGAACGGCGCATTCTGGCTCGGCATCGCAGCCATGTTATTGTTTTCTATTGCGTATTTGCTCTATGGAGGTAAGCGCAGAATTATATGAAGGTTTTGTCGCCAAGATTATGCTTCATACTCTGCCAGATCGCAGGATTTAGTCTGTTATTCGCCTTGTGGATTCTCAACGGCGAGATTGCAGGCTTTTTCCTGTTGCTGTTGTTGGTGATCATGTCTCTGTTACGCTTTCGGGTGAGCGGAACTAAATACACTGTGCTGCTCGATCTGGCTGCCTGTGTCGCCATGGTTACTTTATGGGAATACGCACCATACGCCTTGGCTGTGCCGCTGTTTTCGGCCATGTATCTGGGAATCTATCCGGCGGCAATTGCTGTGATATATTTGTTTTTCAACTTTGAGCCGCTATTGGCAGTAACTTTGGCATTCGGCACATTGTGCGGCTTGTTTTTAGGCTTTTGGGAACGTGAACGGAACGATAAATTGACACTGCGCGACACAGCGGCGGGAAGATATTACGAACTTGAAAGTCTGCAAAGCGATCTCACGGCGGCATTAGCCCAGGTGGAGCGAATGACCGCTGTCGCGGAACGCACCCGCATTGCCCGCGATATTCACGACAACGCCGGACATGAGATTGTGGCCGCTTACATATCCCTTCAAACGGCGAGAACTATGCTGGACAATCAAAGCACCGACGGTCTTGAATTGTACGATGCCGCGCTTGAGCGGCTGAACACCGGCGCGAATAAAATCCGTGAAGCGGTTCATAATCTGTCAGCGGTCACCTTTCTGGGCGTGGATAATCTGCGGGATACATGCCGCCGATTCCCCGCTTGCAAAGTGGATTTCAACGTCTACGGAGACACAACACGGGTTCCGATTTATGTGTGGACGGTGCTTGAAGCGTGTTTGAACGAAGGCCTGACCAACGCCGCCCGCCATGCCAGCGCGACGCTGGTATCCGTGGATTTGGACGTGACGCCGCATATTGTACGGCTGTGCATTGAAAACGATGGTGTAACCAAAACCAATGGCAAATCCGGCAACGGTATTCGTAATCTTCGCCATCGCGCCGCCGCAATCGGCGGCAGTCTGTCTGTTGACGCGGGCGAAGTTTTCAGGGTGATATGCGTCATTCCGATTAAGGAGGATGTGTTATGAATCTGCTTATTGTCGATGACGACCCGTTGATTCTAAAGAGTCTATCGCTCACACTCTCTCGTGAAGATGACATAACGGTCATCGGCTGCGCGGCCGACGGTGCGGAGGCGCTAAAAATATGCGGTGAACAGCCGCCTGACATCGTGCTGATGGATATTCGTATGCCAGGGGTTGACGGCATTGCCGCCACCCGCCTGATCAAACAACGCTGCCCGAATGCCCGTATCATGATGCTGACCACATTCGATGACAAGCCGAATATTCAGCAAGCTTTATCGGCAGGCGCAGACGGATATTTGATAAAAACCGACAAGATATCGGATATTGCAGGAAAACTGCGAACGATGATGGACGGCACCGGCGTATTAGGTGCTGATGTGCTGAAAAAGCTGACCGCACCGGAAAATCCGGCGTTTGATCAATTGACTCAACGAGAGCGAGATATCGCCCGTCTGGTGGCGCAGGGATTAACGAACAAAGAGATCGCCGCCCAGCTCTTTTTAAGCGAAGGAACGGTGCGTAACAATCTCGCCGTTGTTATGGAAAAACTGGGTGCCACCAATCGTACACAGCTTGGCATGGCATATTATGAAAAAACATCAGGAGATTGACCAATTGCGCGTGCTTCGGAGAAAAATTACGAGATGAACTTATATCAAAAATGCATAAACACAGATATAATGATTGGCCGACCAGATGGAAGTGGATTAAAGAAACATATCTCTTGACACACTTATTACAAAATGGTAAGATAACTCTCGTAAATTGGCAGCGCACAGGCGTGGCGTGTTGACGAGCATAATACTCTTGTGGCGAAATTAAAAATTGAATCTAGCGATACATCAGTGGCGACATGTGGACGAGCAGAAACCTTCTGTTGTAAATGTGACATAGG
>WQVW01000097.1 GCA_009785655.1 Oscillospiraceae bacterium
AGGATCAAGGGCTGGTGCTATTTAGATCTATACGTGAAAATTTGACAATGCCAATTCTTAAAAAGATCAGCAATTGGATTTTCCTTGATCGCGGCCAAGAGCGGGAAATAGCGAAAGAATCTGTTGCAAGATACACCATCCGCACGCCGAGCATCAATAAAAAAGTCCGCGAACTTTCCGGCGGCAATCAGCAGAAGGTCATACTGGGCAGATGGACTAATTCAAAAATCACAACAAAGCTTTTGATTTTGGACGAACCTACCAAAGGGATAGACGTTGGAACAAAGGCGGAGGTTTACCAAATGGTATGCGACCTTGCAAGCTCCGGGATCGCCGTGATTTTTATATCATCGGAGCTAACCGAGGTCATCAATGTCGCCGACAGAATTATCGTTATGAGTAACGGTTATGTTGCCGGAAGCGTCATGAGAGAGGACGCGACAGAAGAAAATGTTCTTTCGCTTGCAATGATGGATATGGGAGGTGCGTAGTTCATGGGTGCTGAACATAGGTCTTGGTTCATAAGGATCATAACCAAGCGGTTTACAATAATGGTTTTCCTGCTCATTTTGCAACTGGTGGTGTTCGCGATTTTGGCGACGCCGAACAGGAGTATCGCGGAAGTGCTGGCCGGCAGCAGCTTTATGCTAAGGCCGAGAAATTTGGTCAATATCATAAACGCATTGCCTATCACGGCATTTCTCACCACCGGAATAACCATGCTGATGATTTCCGGCAAAATTGACCTGTCAATGGGCGCTAACGGCACGCTGTGTTCGATTGTTGTCGCATACTTTCTGCGTGACGGCATGGCGCTGGTTCCCGCGATCTTAATTGCCCTCGCGGTCGGCGTTCTGGTCGGCTTTATCAACGCTGTGCTGGTAAACGAACTGAGAGTCGCGCCGTTTATCGGCACGCTTGCCACCAGCCTGATAGCCACGGGATTGGTATTTCTTATCGCCGACAGAAGGACAATAGACGTCGTACACCCTGTCATGCGGGACTTCGGAAGGGTGATACTCTGGGACTACGTACCCATTTCGTCATTAGTATCTATCGTACTTATGCTCATTGCCGGCATTGTGCTGCACAAGACCCATTTCGGACGAAAAATATATCTTGTCGGCGGCAATGCACAGGCGTCCATGTTATCCGGCATTAACCACAAAAAGATATCGTACATCCTCTTCATGGTGTGCGGACTGTTTTCCGGTTTTGCCGGAGTGACGTTTGCCGCACGGCAGCAGTCGGCGAATATGATCGGACTCGCGCCCGCCCGTTTTCAGGGGATTACGGCGGCAGTGCTTGGAGGGATTGCTTTCGGCGGCGGGACCGGCGGAATGGCTGGCGCGTTTGTCGGGTTGCTGGTGCTGGCCACTTTCGGTAACGGCTTGGCTGTTATAGGGTTTAACCCGCATTTGCAAAACCTCGCCACAGGTCTGTTGCTGGTTTTTGCCCTCACGCTTGATTACTTCCAGCAGATACAGATCGAAAAAAAGTAGTAGACAAAACAGATTTATTATAAAATGAAAAGGAGAGCAATGTAATGAAGAAAAGGATTCTGCCAGTATTATTGATCTTAGCGCTTGCGCTCACAGTGGCGGCATGTGGCGCCAACGGCGGCACTGAGCCACCCGCAACGCAACCACCCGCGACTCAACCTCCTGTAACGCCACCTCCCGCAGGCGGCGGCACGATCGGATTTGTAACGGACGATGTCGATCACTGGGCCCGTGATCCCTATCACATAATTTACTACAACTTCACGGTAACGCAACTCACCGCACAGATGGCAGACGCTATTGCAAGACTCGGAGAGGTGTTTAACTTCACTGTTGAGCATCAAACAGCGAATGGCGACGCCGACTTGTACATCACAAACCTCCAAACTATTCTTATGAGAGAGCCTGACGGATTGGTTATTGACGTCCAGACTGAACTTGCCCCCCGCGTCGCGGAGATACTCGACTCTTTTGGAGTTCCCGCGGTTGCGATGCTTAATAGAGCCGCCGACGCGGACGGCAACATCATAATCCCGTCAGTCGTCTTAGACCAGTATGATGTCGGCCGGACGCAAATCGACTTCCTTTACAGTGTCTACAGTGATTTCTGGGGTGACATTGACACGTCACGGATAGGACTTCTATCCATGGACTTTTCGGCAAATGTTGAAATCAACAGGCGTTCACTGGGCGCGGAAGAGAGGTGGAACCAACTGTTCCCGGGTCAACCGTTCTTCCACGGCGACACAGCCGCATTCGGCCTCTCGGCGGAAGCCGGGGATCAGGTCGCTAACAGCATCATATCCGCAAATCCCGACATAGAGTATTGGTGGGTAGTCGGTGCGACAGAGGATATAACCCTTGGAGCCACGCGCGCGGTTGAGTCGTTAGGTCTGGAGGACAGGGTGCTTATAACCTCTATAGGCGTGGCGGTTCTTCCCAGAGAGTGGGATGCAGGGTATGACGGTATTTGGTTTGCGATTTACTACGTGCCTCCGGTTACGTATATAGGCACGGCAGTGTTCGGTCTGCTTGCGCTGATAGACGGCAGAGCCACTTTTGATACGCTCTGGTCTGAATTTCTCCGCCCAGGCGACAGAGCCGCGGGGCTGTTGCTTGACGTTGGTATGGTCACGCGAGATCAGTACCACGACCATATTCGAGCTGTAATGAACAGCTTTGGGCTTGAACCCTAAAAATTAAAGCTTTTGCAGAAGGGGATGAAAAAGTGAAACTGGCAAAGATGTGGCTGAATATCAATGGTTTCGACCGGATTGTAGTATTTGATCCCGAGCGCGACACGCTTGCGGTATTGATACGCAGATTGGGTCTGACCGGAACAAAAATCGGCTGCGAAACTAGCGATTGCGGCTCTTGTTCGGTTTTGCTTAACGGCGCGGTGACGCGTTCATGCTCACTTAAAATGGACAAGGTGAAGGAAAACAGCGCTATTCTCACCATTGAGGGGATTGGATCGCCCGGCAATCTGCATCCAATCCAGCAGGCGTTCATCTATGCAGGCGCCGTGCAGTGCGGATTCTGCTCCGCAGGATTTATCATCTCTACGTTTGCGCTTCTGGAGGAAAATATCAGCCCTACGCGGGCAGAAGTCCGTGGATGGTTCCAGAAGCACCGCAATGTCTGCCGTTGTACCGGTTATAAGGCCATTGTGGACGCGGTTATGTGTGCCGCCGAGGTATTGCGCGGAGAAAAAACCATGGCCGAAATAACATTTAAAGAGCCCGAAAACGGTGAATACTACGGCTTGTCGCTGCCCCGGCCTTCGTCATTGCCCAGAGTTACTGGTCAATGTGATTATGGCGATGACGTTTCGATCAAGATGCCGGATGGGACATTGCACCTGGCTGTGGTACAGCCGAGAATCACACATCACGCCAACATACTAAGTATCGACACGTCTGAGGCTGAGAAAATGCCGGGTGTTTTCCGAGTGATAACGTCTAAAGACGTTATCGGCACAAACGACATGGGCCGAGGTCCATCAAACCCGCGCAACAAGATGGACTACATCCAGGAATTACTCTGCTCGAAGAAGATATTTCGCTATGGCGACGTTGTGGCGCTTGTAGCGGCAGACACCCGCGACAACGCGCGCGCGGCGGCAAAACACGTCAAAGTTGAAATAGAGCAACTGCCGGAGTATCTTAGTTTCTTAGACGCCGTCGCCCCGGGCGCTCTCCCAATTCATAAGGGGGATAACGAGTTTTTCCATCAGCCTCTTTTCAAAGGGGATCATAGAAATATCAAAGCAATTATTGAAGAATCAGCGTTTCATGTTTCAGGCAGCTTTCATACCACGCGTGAACCTCACATGACCATGGAAGGTGATGTGATGCAGGCTTATTGGGATACCGACGGGATGTTGACTATACAGTGCAAGGCTCAGGGCGTCAACATGACAAGATTGGTGATTTCTCCCGCTATCGGTATCCCATTCGATAAAATACGGATTATAAATAACCCCTCCGGCGGTTCGTTCGGCTGGCCGTTTTCGCCGTTTTCTTATGCTCTTGCCGCGGTTGCAACCATTGCCACGGGTATGCCGGTTTCGCTGTCTATGTCCTATGAAGAATTCATGCACTACAGCGGAAAACGTTCAGCTTCGTACACAAACGCGGCGCTTGGCTGCACTGCGGACGGGAAAATCACGGGACTCAGATACGATGTGGGATACGAGATGGGTCCATACCCTATCTTTGCGGAGAGGCATCTTGTCAAGATGGCCACCCTTTTCGGCAGTCCGTATGGTATCGCGAATATTGCGGGGCTGGGACGGACGGCGTATTCCAACCATAATTACAGCGCCGCGTACCGTGGCTTTGGCGCGCCGGAAATATTCATGGCGTCCGAGCAAATTGTTGATATGTTAGCCTATGAGGCAGGTATCGACCCGCTTGAATTCCGCTCCATTAACGTGGCAAGAGGAAACGACACCGCGCCTACGAGCTGCGCATATCGCGACTCTTCAGCCGAACTGTTGATTAACGAGATGAGACCGCTGTATAAAATGGCGCTAGAAAAGGCCAAGACGGAAAGTACGCCGGAGAAGCGGCGCGGCGTGGGCGTTTCATTTGGCGTCTATACTTGCGGCGCCGGAGCCACAGACTACGCGGGCTGCAAATTAGAGGTGAATCCTGACGACACGATCTCGGTATACAATACATGGATTAATGTTGGGCAGGGCGGTGATATTGGCGCCATCATGGTTGTTGTCGAAGCGCTCAAACCTATGGGAATAAACCCATCGCAAGTGAAACTTCGCAACAACGACACCAAAACGTGTCCGGACAGCGGCTCTACGACAGCAAGCAGGTCTCACATCATGAATGGTCATGCGGCCATCCAAACTGCTAAACTGATGCTTAAAGCCCGCGATAAGGGAAACGGGCGGTACCGGACATATGCTGAGATGGTAGCGGAGGGGCTTGATACTGTTTTCGAGACAATGTACATCCTAGACGGGGTAAGCGACGGGCTGTCCGATCTGCACCCTGATACAGGTCATGGAGATCCGTTCCCCTCATACATGTATGTGCTGTATATGTCTGAAGTGGAAGTTGACTCCGCGACAGGCAAAACCTCAGTTTTGAAAGGCACGATCGTTTTCGATGTCGGCCGTGTGGGCAATGTTGGAGTGGTCACTGGTCAAGCTATTGGAGGATTCTCTCACTCCATCGGTCATGCGCTGAGCGAGAATTATGCCGATGTGAAGAAGCATAATTGCCTTTCCGGGGCCGGAGTGCCTACGATCGACATGATACCTGATGATATTGATGTCCGAATCATTGAACATACCAAGTCGTACGGGCCTTTTGGGTCCAGCGGGTGTGGAGAGGTTTTCCAAACCAGCGGGCATGTGTCAGTGATAAACGCGATTTACAACGCTTGCGGTGTGCGCATCTACGATTTGCCCGCCTTGCCTGAAAAAGTGAAGGCAGGACTTGACGCCCTCGCTTCAGGCAACTCCGTCGATCCGCCGCCTTACTTTTTGGGGTCAGATTTCTTTGAAACAATTGAGGAAATCACGGCTAATCCTGTCGCTGGACAATAGGTGCAAAGCTGCTGCCGCAATAGACGAAAACCCCATACTGAGGCGATTTTAACGCCTTAGTATGGGGTTTGTTTGTGATTGTTAACGACATGGAAAATCACTCGGGAGATTGAGCCTTGCAAAATACATGCCAATGTAATAAAATAACTCGTATGATGATGGTTTGGCACATTCATTGACCAAATTTCAGCTTCGAAAGGGACAGCCCGTTGAGTATTTTTCAATTGTTGTGCTTTGTCACGCTCTCGAACACCGCTACATTTAGTGAGGCGGCGGAAAAACTTTATATATCGCAATCCTCGTTCTCGTACAATATTCAAACGATTGAGAAGGAGCTGGGCGTGAGCCTGGTCATCCGGGAAAAAGGCATTCTGGCATTGACCGAGGCGGGGCGCGCGTTTTTGTCCTATGCTAAAAAAATCGTTGAAGAATACGAGCATCTCAACGAGCTTCTGAGAGACTGCAAGCACTCCGCGGAAAACCGCGTATTGTTTTACACTGATCCGCTAAACAGCTACAGCTACAATGAACTTATCGCTAACTTCAAACTGTCTTATCCGGAAATACAGACTGAAATCGTAGAACTTGTCAACGAGCGCTTCGACGACATTATCAAAACACAAAAGGATGTTGTTGGGATAGTTTTTTCTACTAATAAGGAAACCGACCCCGGAACAAAATGTCATACGCTTATTTCAGACAGACTTGCCATACTCGTCGGCAAATCACATCGCCTGACCGGATGCGCGCGCATTAAGCTGCATGATATAGAAGACGAAATGATTCAAACTATTTCGTTTCGGCAGTCGCAGTTCCTCAACGAGTTTATCCTTAGGCAGTTTCGTAATGCCAACTTAATCCCGAATATCGCACCGCTGGACTTGTGGTACACCACGGTGCGGGCAACAATCAGCGATTTGGGAATTCCCGCGGTTCTTCCTGAAAGCGCCGCGAGGTTAATTTGCATGGAGGACACGAAAGTGGTAGGTATTGACACCGAAGAGTTTTACATTAAAGTAATCATATCTGACGAATGTACACACAGCGCGG
>WQVW01000098.1 GCA_009785655.1 Oscillospiraceae bacterium
CAGAATTGACTTCGGCGTGGCGGAAATCCCGCAGTTCATCTCCGACGGATTTGACGATGATCTGCTGTTTGAGAACTCGGCAAGACGCGTTTACGTGACGCTCGGGCAGTTCTCAATTGTCCGGCTGGAGCGTGATACGCAATTGCTGATCCCATCGTATGATTACTGCATGCCGGAAAAAGAATGCATCGGCGGAAACGACGACGATCCATGCACACTGTTTTCAAAGATCCACTTCCCAGTAGAAGAGTTCTTCCCACCCGACACACTGGAATCCCCAGAGGGATACCGTGAGGCCAGAGCAGCGCGGCACACAGAATAGGCTACATATTCAAAAGCGCAGCAAAAGGGCACGGATTCGTAAGTCCGTGCCCTTTTGTGTGATGCAAAATCAGGATCAAGCGACGCAAATGATTTTTACAATATTTCTTGACAAGCAAAGTCTGTCCGTGACATACTGTACTTATCAAGAAATGGTATTATATCTATGCGGTTAAATAAATTCACGAAGGGGTGTTGTTATCATGCGGAAACCTCTATTACGGTATACTTTACGCACAATTGTAAAAGCATTACTAATATTTTTTGCTTTGATGATTATTGTACAACTATTCTTCACATTTATTGGATTCAGAGAACTTCGCGTTACTGCAATAGTGTCGTATGATAACCTTGAACAACACTTCCTCAACGGAAATATATATCTCCCATCTTATCCAGAACACTCCATTTTAGATTTTTCAATTGCCCATAGCGATGACAATTCTTGGTTCTTGGTAGCCTACGGTGCAATGGTTTGGGACTGGGGACAAGGAGACGGCCCTGTAGAATCTTCATATATACGATTATTAGAGAGAGTGCCGTTTACAAATAGATACATTATCAGAAGACGTGACACCATTCACCTTTGGAGAACTACACCATTAATTGGCCCAGCCCTCGGTGAGGCTCGTGCCGGTTGGCCGCGTGTAAATTCTTTTTTCTTCTTGAATGCCCGCATTCTTTTTGACACCGAAACCAATGAGATAACACGGATATCTTACTCGCCTGCTTTCTTCCCAAACGCCCTTTTCCTGGCGTATATTGGCGATTCTGTGGTTCGTAAATATAAGCGGTTGCGAGATCAAGCTGAAGAAGATCAAAACACCTCTATATAAAGAGGAGATTTAATAAATGTTTGTCTTTTTTGCTGCGTTGTCGTTATGGATAATTGCGATGGCCGTTTTAATGATGGTAAAAGGGAAAGGAATTTTGGCGCGACTTTTTGGTTACGGACACATGAGGCAGAACCCTGACAGATTTGACTTAAATGGATATTTCCGATTTGCAGGTTTTTGTACTATAGTGCTTGCAGTTGTCTTATTCCTCTGGTTTGTCGGTGGATTCTATGAAATGAGATGTATGTTGGTTAGTGGTTCTGTTCTTGCTTTAATACTTATGATCTTTATCATGTGCATGGGTGGTGCAAGCCGTTATATGAAGTGAGCACGCAAATAATGGTGTTTAGCCTGATGTCATACGTGGAGGTGCTTTATATTGCGGGAAAAATGGCGTAAATTAGACGCGAAAGTAAAAGAAAAACCGATGCTGGGAGCTTTCATCATCTTAGGGACTGCGGTTGTAACATATATTTTAATGTGGGCGATAATGTTTGTTGGGCTACGGAATAACAGGATAATCCGTATCATTTCATATGATGATTTTCCGCAAATAGTTGTGCATACCGTTACTGATGAAATCAACAACCGTCCATGGCTCACGGAACTTCACGAATCAAGGCAGTATGCAGAGATAACACCTCCGGAAATAATCGTATGCGACAGCGCATGGTTTATATTTGCTCACGGGAATATACAAGCCGGAGACATAGGGTACAAATATTTTATCATCGCAGAAAGAATTCCGTTGACATCAAGATATGTCATTCGTAGAGACAGTACCGCGATATTTTCCGATGCGTGGCCAACCAACATTTACACATTTTGGGGACGGCCGCTGTATTTACACTGGAGAGCAAACATTTATTTTTACATAGATGAACAAACTGCAGCCACTGATATTGAGACGGTTTGGGTCAGCATTTCCGCACCGCTTGCATTTCCTGTGGCATTTTTCATAGTCACTTTAATTAAAAGTAATAAAAGAAAAGGCCAACCAAACATCTAAGGGATGCGGACAATGTGTCCACACCCCTTAATTATGTTCTTGCAGCAAATCACCGCATACTATTGATATCCACCAGCTCAATCGTCTCTTCGGAGTATTGGCTCATCAGACAATCGGCAATCGCGTTGGCGGTATCGATTGACGTCAGGCACGGGATCAGGCGTTCAACGGTTTTGCGCCGCATTTTTACGCTGTCCCGCTCCGGATCGCGGCCTTTGGTAGAGGTGGAGATGACGTAATCCACCCGCCCTGTCTCTATCAGCGTCAGGCTGTTGTTTTCGTTTTCATAAATCTTGCTGACTGACACCGCATCGATTCCAAAATCTTCAAGAAACTTCGCCGTGCCTTCGGTGGCGTAGATCTTAAAGCCCAGCTTCTTGAATTTCTTCGCAACCTCTGCCATTTCCGCTTTATCCTGGTCACGCACAGTGATGAAGATGCCGCCGTTTTCACGCTTATTCATCTTGTATCCGGCGGCGCGCATCCCTTTGAACAACGCTTCCTCCCGCGTGGACGCGATGCCCAGCACTTCACCGGTAGACTTCATCTCCGGCCCCAGCTGCGTATCCACGTCTCCCAACTTTTCAAATGAGAACACCGGGACTTTCACCGCGATATGCGCCCCCGCTTTATGCAGTCCGGTTCCGAAGCCCATGTCGCACAAATGCTGACCAAGCATACATTTTGACGCCAGCTCAATCATCGGCACGCCGGTGACTTTGCTGATATATGGAACCGTACGCGAAGATCTTGGATTGACTTCAATGACATACAGCTCCCCGTCACAGATCAGGTATTGGATGTTCACGATGCCAACAACTTTCAGCGCGGTGGCCAGTCGTTTTGTGTGGTCAATGATCTTTTCACACATCGCCTCGTCAACGTTCCAGGCCGGATACACCGCGATCGAGTCACCGGAGTGTACGCCGGTACGCTCCACATGCTCCATAATCCCGGGGATCAATATATCCGTCCCATCGCAGATAGCGTCAACCTCCAGCTCTATGCCCATCAGGTATTTGTCAATCAACACCGGATTCACAATGCCCTGGCGCAGAATTATTTTCATATACTCGCGTATATCTTCCTCCGCAAACGCGATGATCATGTTCTGCCCGCCCAGAACGTAAGACGGACGCAATAAGACAGGATAGCCGATTCTGGATGCGGCCTGGACAGCTTCCTCTTCTGTCATAATCGTGTCTCCGACAGGCCTTGCGATATTCAGCTCACCAAGCAATTTGTCAAATTTTTCACGGTCTTCAGCCATGTCAATGCTATCCGGCGGCGTACCCAGTATTTTCACGCCGATTTTATTCAGGAACGATGTCAGCTTAATCGCCGTCTGTCCGCCGAACGCGACGACAGCGGCGTACGGCTGCTCCGTCTCCAAGATATTCAGCACATCTTCTTGCGTCAACGACTCAAAGTACAATCTATCCGCTGTGTCAAAGTCGGTCGATACTGTTTCGGGGTTGTTGTTGACGATCACGACATCATATCCGGCCTTTTTCATCGCCCAGACACAGTGAACCGACGCGTAATCGAACTCAATCCCCTGCCCGATCCGAATGGGGCCTGAACCGAATACGATGATGGTTTTCCTGTCATGGGTCAGCGCGTTTTTGAACTCCGCCGCCTCATTTTCCTCGTCGTAAGTCGAGTAGAAGTACGGCGTCTCTGCCGCGAACTCGGCGGCACAGGTATCAACGGTCTTAAACACAGCGCGGCGCGGATTTTCGATTTTCTTGCCGGAAATCCGCTCAATCACCGCATCCGGATAGCCCATGCGCTTGGCTTTCAGGTACGTCTCATCGTCAAAGCCTTTCGCCAGCGTTTTTTCCATCATCGCGATATTGTTGAGCTTGTTCAGGAACCAGCGGTCAATCTTCGTTATCTCGAATATCTCATCAATCGGAACTTCACGCCGCAGTGCCTCGAATACGACAAACATACGCTCATCTGTTTGGTAGTGGAGACGCTCTTTTATGGTCTCCGTGCTTTGGCTTTCACAAAGCTTATCAATAAGACAGTCTTTACCAATCTCAGCACCTCTGACGGCTTTCATAATCGCTTCTTCAAATGATGTGCCGATGGCCATGACCTCGCCCGTCGCCTTCATCTGTGTGCCGAGTGTGCGCTTGGCATACACAAATTTGTCAAACGGCCATTTGGGGAATTTGATCACGACATAGTCAAGCGTCGGTTCAAAGCACGCTTTTGTCTTGCCGGTGACAGCGTTTGTGATTTCATCCAGCGTATAGCCAATCGCCACTTTCGTGGCAACTTTCGCAATCGGATACCCTGTCGCCTTCGACGCCAGCGCGGACGACCTGGACACACGCGGGTTGACTTCTATAACGATATACTCAAAGCTGTCCGGATTGATTGCCAGCTGCACGTTACATCCACCTTCAACGCCGAGGGCGCGGACGATGTCAAGAGAGGCTTTCCGCAGCATTTGGAATTCCTTGTCCGCCAATGTGACGCATGGGGCGATGACAATACTGTCACCTGTGTGCACACCGACAGGGTCAACATTTTCCATCGAGCATATCGCCACTGCGTTGTCCGCACTGTCGCGCATCACCTCGAACTCAATTTCCTTCCATCCGGCAATTGAGCGTTCGACGAGGATTTGGCTTATCGGTGACATGCGTATGCCGTTGCCGGCAATCTCAACCAGCTCGTCCATGTCGGCACAAATGCCGCCGCCGGAACCGCCCAGTGTAAATGCCGGGCGTATGATCAGTGGGAATCCGATTTCTTCGGCAAATTCAACAGCGTCTTCAAGCGTTGTCACCACTTTAGACTGGACTACCGGCTGGCCGATTTCAATCATCGTGTCTTTAAAAAGCTGTCTGTCTTCGGCTTTGTCGATTGTCTCCGGCTTGGCGCCGAGGAGCTTTACGCCATTCGCCTCCAAAAATCCGGACTTGGCAAGCTGCATAGACAGCGTAAGCCCCATCTGCCCGCCTAACGTGGAGAGCAGGCTGTCCGGCTTTTCCTTTTTGATGATCCGCTCTATAATCGGGATTGTCAGCGGCTCAATATATATCTTGTCCGCCATTTGATTGTCGGTCATGATCGTTGCCGGGTTTGAGTTTACCAAAATGACCTCAAGCCCGTCCTCCCTGAGCGCCCTGCAGGCCTGTGTCCCAGCGTAGTCAAACTCCGCAGCTTGTCCTATGACTATGGGTCCTGAGCCAATAACCATTACTTTCTTAATATCCTTATTCAGCGGCATATGCGAATCCCCTTTCAATTTCCGATAATAAAAACAAAAGTGTCAGGAACTCCTTCTCTTCTTCAGAATCAGGAAGGCTCTTGACACCATTCTTCAATATTAACAATGCGGATCAATTTTTCGTATAAACACAATCTCTTCACCATATACAACCTCCTGTTCCGCAAGCTATCCGAATGATTATACCACAGACAACCCCGCTCGGCAAGAGTTAATTTACAATTGCAGTAGAAAAATTTTTGTGGTATTCTTAAAAGAGGCGCCGAAGGTGGTTAGGGCGTATCTCCGGCGCATGAATATTATTGCCGCAGCTTTCCCTTCCGGCATTTGCAGTGCTTGCTTGGTTTATGCGGACATCAAGCCCGCATCATATCATATGCAATACCCATTGACTTTGCTTGGTAAAATGTGATATTTATTTGTTATAATATTGTATAGCACACAGGGAGAAATTTTCACATGGAGATTAGACCTTTAACCATGAAGCATCTGCCCGAATACGCGGACGTGATACGAAATAGCTTCGCCACCGTCGCGCAGGACTTCGGTTTTACACGCGAAAATTGCCCCGGACACACAAGTTTTATCACGAATGCGCAGCTGGAAAGCAAGTTCAAAGACGATTACTACCCCTTCGGCTACTTTGTCAAGGAAAAAATCATTGGGTTCGTCTCCCTCACAGATATAGGCGGCGGCATTTATACCATGAACGACGTATCAGTTCTGCCGGAATATCGGCATTTTAAATACGGAAAGGCACTGTTGGACTTCTGCAAGGCGCAAATCGCGAAACTCGACGGCGAGCGGATAGAAATCGGAATAATAGAGGAAAACACTGTCGCCAAAAATTGGTACGCGGCAAATGGCTTTGTCCACACGGGGACAAAACAATATGAAGGTTTACAGTTCACTGTGGGTCATATGAAATGGGAGCTACAAAAATGAGCCATTATAGAGAGGATTTTAACCATGTTTAACATCAAAGCATACGAGAATATGTCAATGCTAGATCTGCCAGCGGATCAGCGCGAACAGCTCAATGCGTGTGCGGAAACGCTGATCTCTGGGTTCGCCACGTTGGAGACAATAGACGCCGATAATGTTGAGCCGCTTGTCACAGTCTTGGACCTGCACAATATTTTACGCGAAGACACGGCGGCAAAACTGTTCACTAGAGAGGAGATTCTGTCAAACGCACCAGA